>JBCCLY010000037.1:0-12786 GCA_039026655.1 Cyanobacteria bacterium P01_C01_bin.38
ACGCTAACACTGATAACTGTCAATAAAAGAATTGTAAAAGCAATTAACGGACTCTTTGTAAGCTCTTGTAAGATTTGTTCCATAAGAATATTTCACTGGTTCCCAGTCTCTGGCTGGGAACTGCTGATTGTAGGCTCTGCCATCTTCTTGATTACTGGTTCCCAGTCTCTGGCTCTTACTGGTTCCCAGTCTCTGGCTGGGAACTGCTGATTGTAGGCTCTGCCTACTTCTTAGTATATAATGCAGAGGCAGCCTCTAAGAATGCATTACAAGGTAGAACCTTGTAACGAGGTAATAACTCCTAACTCCTAACTCTTAACTCCTAACTCCTAATTATTCCCCATCTCCCGTATCAATTTCAATATTCCAAGTTTGCAAAGTAGTTCCTAAAAATTGATCGAGTCTTGTTAAAGCATTAAGATATTGAATTGTAGCGAAGAGTTCGGCATTTTGGGCTTGTACTAAATCATTCTGAAAATTAACAATATCTATAACTCTGGTTGTAGCACCTAATCTTTGTTTTTGTTGTTCAATATCAAGCTGTCTTTTTGATAATTCTGTTGCTTGTCTGGCTAATTCTAGTTGAGAAAAGCTTAAATTAACATTTCTAATTCTATCTTGTAATTCAATATCTAAATTTTGATTAATATCTTTAAAAGTGTTTTCAGATTTTTGTAAGGTAATTCGTGCTTGCTCTACTCTTTGCTGTAACGATAAATCCCCGATAGTACGAGTCATGGTTAATCCGGCTCTTGCATCATTATCGCGATTATTACCGTCATTAACATTGACATTAAAACTTAAATCCCATCGCTTTTCATCTTTTGCCAAGATAAGCCCAATTTTATTTGTTTCTAAGTTAAGTTGCGATTGTAAATATGATGGTTGATTTTTAATTGCAGTTTGTTTGAGGTTATCTAAATCGAGTTTAACTGGCTCAACTTTGGGAATTTCTGCTGCTTCGATATTTGTATTTTTGTCAATATCAAGAATTGCTAATAGTGCTAATTTACTTGACTCTAAACTATTTTGTGCTTCAACTAATCTCAGACGACGGTTGGCAATATTTGCTTCTTCTTGGACAATTTCAACTGGTGCTATTCTACCAGCAGCAATCAAAGCTTTAGTAACTTCTAAAGATTCTAGAGCGTTCTTTAGGGATAGTTTTTCAATTTTTACTCTTTCTTGGGCTTGTAATAATTCCCGATAAGCAAAAATACTTCTAGAAATTGTTTCGGTTAATATCAATTTTAAGTTGATAATATTACTTTGCTCGTTTATCCGCGCTAATTTAATTGAGGCTTTATTAACTGTAGTTCCAGCACCTCTTAATAAAGGTTGACGGATGTTTAACTGTAAGTTTTGGTCAAAGTTATTATTATTGATGCTATTAATTCCAGTATTACCATTCCAGCCAAAACTAATTTCTGCTCCAGTCGGAATTTTCATTACTACTTTTGCATCAAGATTACTATTTGTATTAGTTGTGTTACCTAATCTATTCGTAGAGACAGATAATGTAGGAGTAAAATCGGGTTTGAATTTATCTTCAGCTACTGCTAATTCTCCTCTATCAACTATTCTATCTAAATAAGCATTTTTAATTTCTGTGTTATTTGCTAACACTAATACTACGATATCTTTTAATAATAGTTTTTTTATATTTCTATTATCTTGAGTATCTTGAGTATCTTGAACATTTTGATTCTTATTAGTTGATGTTGATGCTGGTTGAAAAATTGCTGGATATTTATTATTTGCTTCAGTTTGACTAAAAGCAGGAGCAATCAGAATACAATTGATTGTGGTAATAAATAAGAATAATTGAGGTAATTTGATATTCATTTTACATAATTACTCAGTGAAATCAGTGATATTTATGTAAGAAGATAGAGCTATTTAAATAGACAAAAAATCTAAATATACTCTAAATATACTCTAAATTAAGATTGACGTAATGCTTTTACGGGGTCTAATTGACTAGCACGTAAAGAAGGGAAAAAAGCCGCGCCGACTCCCACGAATAAAGCCGAACCTAATGATAAGCTAACAGTTTTAATTTCAAATTCATAGGGTAAATTAAATACCTGAGTTACGACAGTTGTAATACCGTGTACTGTAGTAATAGCAGTGATTCCTCCTAGCAAACTTAAAATGGCAGCTTCAATGATAAATTGCCATAAAATTTCATATTTTGTTGCACCAATTGCTCTTCTTAAACCGATTTCCGCAGTACGTTCGATAACTGCTGCAATGGTAATATTGGTAATTCCAACACCACCGATTACTAAGGAAATCGAACTAAGAAGAGTCAATGTTTGAGAAGCTATCCCTAAAATTTTTTGTGCGGCTACAATGGCTTCAATATTACTATAAGCATACACTTCTGCACCGGGTAGACGTTTTTGTAATAACTCTTGAGCTATAGTCTTTAACTCTTCCATTTTTTCTGGATTGCGCGGACGAATTGAAATAGTTTCAATACTTTTTATTCCTGTTGTAGCGATGTATTTTGAAATTGGTAGTAATACACTTCCTTTTGGCTCAATACCAAAACCCGTTTCATTTTCTATAACTCCCACTACCGTATAAAGTCTGCCGTCAGTTAATAACTGCTGTCCTAAAATATTTTGATTTTTAAAGAATTTATCTGCCAAAGCTTCATCTATTACAATTACTGCTCGATATTGTAGAAAATCTTTTGAATTAAAAAATCGACCTTTTAATAATTTTTTACCAGTAGTTTGGAGATAATATTGAGTCACTGCTAGCATATTTGGTTCGGCTTCTTCTCCTTGATAAAATACTTTTTCCTGTTCGCGTACATTATTAATTCCGCTAATAGCCATGATATTACTAATATTTTTATGCAAGTAATTCATATCTTCTAAATTCGCCTGTTTACCTTCAGTAGACCAAACAGAAACTTGAACATGAGGTGTTCCTCTTTTAGTTAATTCTCTAGCAAGAATTGCACGGCTAACATCACCGACTTGTAAAGTAGCGTTAACAGCAGCAACACCCATAAATACGCCCAAGGTTGTTAATGTGGAGCGCACTTTATTCGCTATTAATGATTTACAACTTAGAATAATTAAATCTTTAGGAGAAAGCATTTTATTAGTTGTTGGTTGTTGGTTATTAGTTATTAGTTGTTAGCTTCAGTTATTAATGTACCTGCTTCTAAGGTGACATCTGCAAAAGGAATAATGATTTTTTCTCCTGGTTTCAAACCGGATTTAACTTCTATTTTGTTCGCACCTTCCAAACCTAAAGTTACTGTACGTTTTCTGGCTTTATTTTGTGCATCTTTTATCCATACAAAGGGTTTTTCTTGACTGCGTTGAATTGCTTCAGTATTAACAGCAATTACCTTTTCACGCTGTTGAACAATTATCTCTACACTAACTTGACTACCAGGTATTAAATTTGTCGGCTTGTCTAACTCTATCGTTGCAGGAACTTTGGCTTGTCCGGAACCACTAGCATCACCATTACCCGATAGTGCTATTGGATGTATACTTTTGATACGTCCGGAGAATTTTTTGACATTAGAACCAATAGTTTTAATCCGCACTGGTTGATTGACTTTTACTTTTTCCGCTTCTAAGGTTACAAGTTGAAGTTTGACTAATTCTTTTTGTGGATTACCTAACATTAATAATACTTTTCCTGTTTCCAAACCATCGCCATCATTTACTTTAATGTCGAGGATTTTGGCGTTCATTGGAGCAGTGACAATATTATTTTTTAAACTTGCAGTAATTGCGTTTCGTTCGACTTTTGCACGCTGGAGTTCAGTTTTTTCATTTTCAACTGTAGAAAGTGCTTCCCGCAGTTCCGAGCGTGCGCTAAGAAGTTTTTCTTGCTCGGAAGTAACTCGTTTTTGTTCTAACTGCATTCGCTTTAATGCTGCAGTTTCGCTTTTTACCGTTAACATTGCTTCTTGTAATTCAGACTGTCTTTCTAATAGATTCTGACGCTGTTCTTCCCTCTGGCGCTGTTGTTCTATTTTTTTTGTTTGTAGTTCTAGTATTTGATTTTTAACATCTAATTCAATATCTTTTAAACTAGATTCAGCCCTGCGAACTGATTCTTTTTGCGCTTGTAATTCATCTCCTGAAATAAAACCCTTGGATGCAAGTACTTGTTCGCTTTTAAGTTTATTTCTTTCCCCACTTAAACTTTTTTCGGTTTCTGCAACCTTTTCTTGAGTTCTTTTCAGGGCTAATTGCTGTTTTTGATGATCTATTTGCTGCTGTTTTTGATATTGTTTTAATTGTTGAACAGATGCAGCTATTTTCTGCTGAATTTCTCCAATTGTTTCCCGAGCGCGCACAACTTTAATTCGTTGCTCTTCTATATCAAATTTTTTGAGGGGCTGACGTAATTCCTGCTGAGCGTTGGCTAATTTATCTCGTGCTTCCACCACCTTTTCTTGAGAGCGTGCGAGGGCTAATTGTTTACTTTTAATCTGTAAGTCTTGATCCGCAAGATTTTTCTGCCCCTCATTATTACGTAAAATTATTAATTTATCCCCTTGTTGAACCCGATCGCCAATTTTAACTAATATTTGTTCTACTACCACATTCGTAGGGGATTTAATTTCCTGTTGTGCCCCCAATTCAAGAGTTCCACCTTCACTAACGGTAACTTCCACATCTCCCTGTTTAACGGGAACTACGGGTAAAGCCACTGCGCTACTAGATTGATTCTGGTTGCTTAGAAAAAATAACCATCCACCAGCACCTATCACTGTCAGGATTGCTGAGCAGATTAACCATTTAATCCCTATTTTTAATCTTTTTTTCCCTTCAACTGACTTTTCCATAGTCAAGATAGCTAGGATAGATGAGTATAAAAATTCTAGCGTATCTTAAATCCTAACTTTTAACCTGAATGAGGTTCCCCAAATAACACCATCGAACAATTATTAATTGAAGACAGCAATTTATTACTAACATCGCTAACAGCCAATCCCCCGGCAGTACGACGATGTACGGAACGTAAAATTACCATGTCGTAGGAATTGGATTCTTTAATAATCACTTTGGCTACGTCATCGTGACGAATTGTTCTGATTACTACTTCTTTTTGCGATTTACTATTACTTAAATACGAAGAAAGCTCGGATTCAAATAATTCTATTTCTTTATCTGTAGTATTGCGCGGACGGACGTGCAATAATGTAACTTCTGCCTGATTTGTATCGGCAAAAAGTTGAGCAAATTGAATTACACGTAATATTTGAGGTGTAATGCTACCAATAGGAACGAGAATACTATGAATGTTTATTGGTTCGTCTAACAATCGCATTACCGCAATTGGACAGTGAGCAGCCCAAAAAACATTATCGATAATATTACCAAATAAACGCGCTTTTAATCTGCCGGTTCGGCTCCACCCCATGATAATTAAATCGGCATTTTGTTCTCTAGCGGCGCGACTTATTCCCCGTGGAATATCATCATCAATACGAATCATTGGTTTAGCTTTAGCTTGAAATTCCTGACTAATTTCTAAAGCTTGCTGTAATAATTTCTTACTTCGTTTGATGGAAACTTTTAATCGCGGCTCATCCATATGAACGTGTGCTTTGGGAATCGATAAAGGCACGACTATTCCTTTTTCATGATGAGCTAATAATGCTCCCATTTCAATTAAATATCTTTCGGTATTGGGATTATAAACTGGAACTACAACCTTGAAAAGATTGTTGTAGATAAAATTATCAGTATCTAAATTAAATTCTTCATCTGCATCTACTTTCTGCTTTGGAGAATTTTCTTGTAAATTCGCTTTAGGAACTGTTAATTTACTTCCAAATCTTGCTGTTAAAATGGGTCCCAAAATAGCCGTAACTAACATTAATACAATCACGGTATTAAATACCGCATCTGTAATGATTCCCGCAGTCTTTCCTACTAATGCAGCGGCTAAAGTTGCAGCGACTTGAGGTAATGATAAAGACCACATTGTTAAGGCTTCATTCCAGTTGTAGCCATAAAGTATTTTTGCTATAAGTGCTGCGATAAATTTACTAATAATTAAAGCACCTACAATTCCTATTGTTAAAGGTAATTGAGTAGTAAGACTAGAAATCAAACCAGTAAAATTAATCAACAATCCCATTCCTACAAAGAAAAAAGGAATAAATAAAGTACTTCCAACAAACTCAATTTTTTCTTCTACTGGGGAATGTCCCACAGCATCATTTACCGCTAACCCTGCTAAAAATGCTCCGACAATTTTATCTACATTGATAATCTCCGCTCCTACAGAAGCTAGAAATACTGCTAATAAAACAAACAAAAATTGATTGCTTTGTTCGTCTCCCGTGCGACGAAAATATTCTTTACCAGCCCAATCAAAACCAAATAAAACAATTGCAGAATAAATTGCTAAAGTTGTTAATTGAACAGTCAAACTAAAAGCAGAAAAATTTCCAGCACTAATTGCAACGCAAATCGCCAGAACTAATAATGCAGCAATATCGGTAAAAATAGTTGCACCAATAGTTACAGTAACAGCTTGATTGCTAGTAACTCCCAAACGGTTAACAATTGGAAAACCCAAAAGAGTATGAGAAGCTAAAAGAGAACCAATTAAAATTGCAGCATTCCAACCAAAACCAAAAAATCTTCCTACCATAGCCCCAAAAATTAGGGGAATTAAAAAAGTTGCGATGCCAAAACCTAAAGAACGGTTTTTATTTTTACGAAAGTCTTCTAAATCTATTTCTAAACCAGCAACGAACATCAGATAAATTTTACCAATGTCCGACAGTAATTTCATGGTTTCAGTTTCTGCATCTAAGATACCTAAACCATCGGGACCTAAAACTACTCCTGCTGCTAGTAATCCCACCAAACCCGGAAGCCGCAAACGCTCAAAAATTGGCGGTACAACCAGAATTACTAATAAAAGAATCGTAAAAGCAATTAAGGGCTGTTGTAAGATTTGTTCCATAATAAGTTTGGTAATAGGTAATCGATAACGGGTAATTACTTTTAATTGAATTATATTTGTATAATGGGATAATTAATTATAAGTGTTTTAGCGAGCATTATATAAAAATTTAAAGTGAATAAAGAATAGCTAATACTGAGAAAAAACTTGTAATTATTATCTTCTTCGCTCTAATTAAAAACCCGGTCATCGTAACTACGACTCTATATTATCTGTTATATCAGCTTCTGATAATTACTTACTATCTAATAATGGTATTAAAAATGATTTATTACTCATCACCCACTACCTACTACCTATTATCAATTACCCATTACCTAAAATAAAAAAAGCCACCATTACTGGTGACTTGATAATTTTTACATTCAAAAAAATCTTAAATCTTTAACTAGCAGCATCTGCTTCTTCTATAACATCTTCAGGTGTATCTCCAAAAGCAATCCTGAGAAAAGGTGGTGCTAAGAAGGTTGTCAAAATCACCATAATAATGATGGCTGCTTGCAAAGGCTTATCAAGTGCGCCACTAGCTGCACCAATACCGGCAAATACCAGTCCAACTTCACCCCGTGGAACCATTCCTACACCGATCGCGAAGCGATTAATTCCGGGCTTACCGAAGACTGCCCAACCTGTAATTACTTTACCGATAATCGCTACTACAATCAAAAAGACTGCTAGAATCAAGCCTTGACGATTTTCGGGAACTACAGGATTAAGTACGCTTAAGTCAACACTAGCTCCCACAGACACGAAGAAAATTGGCACCAGTATATCTGCGATGGGAATTACTTGTTCGTCTAATTCATTACGTGTATCGGTTTCATCCAAAACCAAACCAGCAGCAAAAGCACCTAAAATTGCTTCTAAGTGAATTGCATTGGCAACGAAAGACATAAACAAGGCAAAGATGAACGCCGGAATTACAATGTTTCCCCTGGTTTGAAAAAATTCGGCACTCAAATGAAAAGCTTTATTAAAAAACTTACCCAGTAAAATCGAACCAAGTAGAAAAGCGCTGGCACTAATAATCAGATAAACTACATTGAAAATATCTACTTCACCAGTTTTCGCCAAACTTGCAACTACCGCTAAAACGATAATACCTAAAACATCATCAATTACTGCTGCACCAACAATAATTTGTCCTTCTGCTGATTTGAGATGTCCTAACTCCGATAAAACTTTTGAGGTGATACCAATACTAGTTGCAGTTAAAGCCGCACCTGCAAAAATAGCCGGAATTACGGGGACTTTAAACAAAAACATCAAACCCGCTGTACCAGCTACGAAAGGAGCAACTACTCCCACCACCGCAACAACAGCAGCTTGATAACCAACTTTTTTCAGTTCTCGTAAATCGGATTCTAAACCAATTTCAAACAGCAGAACAATTACACCCAATTCTGCCAAAATCGAAACTGCTTCACTTTGGCTTGCAAAAATTGAATTTATCGCTTCTGGACTGATGTCATCAAAAAATTGTAAAACAGTCATTAGAACTGAATCGGAAGCAGTCGCACCGCTTTCGGGGAACACTAAGAGATTTAGAGCCGAAGCACCGACTACTACACCACCAACTAATTCACCTAAAACCGGGGGAAAGTCCAGCTTTCTGGACAACTCACCACCTAATTTACTTGCAAGATAAATTACAATCAGACTCAGTAAGACCCCTGCAAGAACAAGAGGTGCTTCTTCAGCTTCTGTAGTTGCCAGCAGGTAGTTGCTCGCCACTGGTAATTCTAGTAAATAATTCATCAGATCTATTTATTCTTTCTCCTAGTAAATGAGTTAGTGAATAAGAGTGAACTTATCAGAATTTATTAATCAAGATTTGATTTATCAACAGTTTTAGGCAGTTATAAAGAGTTATCTAAATTATCAGAATTGTTAGAATTCTGTAACCTATATAACTCTTACAACTTGCAATATTCTGTAACTTTCGTCACTCGATTTTAAATTTGTAATTTTGGATTGTCTTCTTGAAAAGAGACTAAAGGAATCTTAGATTATTATCTATAAAATACGGCTCCATCTTGGGGCTGGTTTTTTATCTAATATCTCTACATCCAAAATCCAAAATCTACAATATTTACTGTCCTAATGCAGTTTCGTTGAATCCAGTCGCTGGATATTCGGAATCATTGCTGCCGCGATAGCTTACCAAGTTAAGTGCAAGTCTTAATGCTTCCTCACGCTGCATAACTATGTGATGTGGAGGTATCATATTCAAGATTCCTAACTTTTGCAGTCTCTGCTTAATCTTGCCTTGAGCGCCGACGATGAATACGTGACGACCATTATCAATTGCTTCTTTGATCGCATTCTCTAATGCTAAAGAACTTGTTACGCCCATGTGTGGAACGTCAGTTAAGTCCAAAATCAACACATCATGGTCTTTCATCGCCGTTTGTTCGCGGGCGATCGCCTTAGCAACACCGAATATCATCGGTCCTTCTAAGCGGAACAGCAAGACACGATTGTTAGCTCGATCTAATAAATCTCTTTCTACATTGTTGAGATGAATTGCATCATCAGCATCGGTAATTGTCTGCACCTCTTCAGAACGAAGATTGCTTAAACGTTCGATAGTCAAGATATTAGCAACGAATACCCCAACACCAACCGCAACAATTAAGTCAACAAATACAGTAAGAATTATCACACCATACATAATCAAGGCAGCTTTTGGAGATACCTTGTGAGCGCGTTTGAGGAAGCTCCAGTCGATAATATCTATACCTACTTTCAGCGCAATACCTGCCAATACGGCTTTAGGAATTACAGAAGTTAAAGATGCTGCCCCTAAAACTACAACCACTAAAATCAAAGCACGAGTTAAGCCAGAAACCGCAGTGCGAGCGCCTGCCTGAATATTAACGACAGTCCCCATCGTCGCACCAGCACCGGGCAAACCGCCAAACAGTCCAGAAACGATATTACCTATGCCTTGACCAATTAATTCTTTATTTGAATCATGTTCGGTACGAGTCAAACTATCTGCAACCACTGATGTCAGCAAGGCATCAATACAACCCAACATACCTAGAACCAAAGAATCAACGAGCATGGTTCTGAATTGAGCAGCACTAAATACGGGGATTCTAAATGATGGTATACCTGCTTCAAATGCTCCAATTCTATCGACACTTTCAATATTATTAAAGAAAATCACCGAAATAACTGTTCCCACTATCAAAGCTGTCAACTGCGGAGGAACAATCTTATTTATTTTCTTGGGAGAAAATACCAGAATAGCGACTGTTAACAACCCTAAAAAGGCTTCAATCGGTTGAATATTTGCGATTAAATTCGGGAAATTTTGCACTGCTCCAAGTACTCCACCTCCAGGACTCTGCTGTCCTAAAAACGGAGCGGTTTGGATAATAACTAGAATAATCCCAATCCCGGACATGAAACCGGAAACCACAGTATAGGGCATTAAAGTAACGTATCTTCCCAACTTCAATGCACCAAGAATAATTTGAATTATTCCAGCCATCACAACTACCGTGAAAGCCATTGCTAATCCGACTTCTCTATCCCCTCCTGCCGATGCTATCATTTGAGCAATTACCGCAGTCATCACCACCGTCATCGGTCCGGTAGGTTCGGAAATTAATGTCGGAGTACCGCCAAATAATGCCGCAAAAAAGCCGACTAATACTGCACCGTAAAGTCCAGCAGCAGGACCGGCACCAGAAGCTACCCCGAAAGCTAACGCCATCGGTAAAGCAATAATCGCAGCAGTTAAACCACCAAATATGTCGCCGCGCAGATTCCTAAAATGGATTTTGTTAGTTATTTGCATTGTTTAAAGGTCATTTTCTGAATAGTAGTTGTTCGTGTTTAATTATTTTAATTTCTAATGTTGTGCCAACTTAAGCAAAACTTTCCCATCTGCTTATAAAATCAAGTTTGATAAGCAGTAATAGCAAATATTAGCGGCAACGATAGTTGCTACAGCTTTAAGAAGAGCAACGCAAATGTTTATGGTCGGTACTTTCCTGGCAACTGGCAAAACTGACGTTACACCTTTTTAATTGCTAGGTTACAGAGCAGGGAACTAGCAGAGCATTCCTTGGTGAGAACTTGAACCCTTGCCATAAACGTAGGAACTCATTCCTTAATTCACTCAGCTACGAGTTCGGGAGCTATGCCTAAAGCTCAGTATCTTTAGACCTGAGTTGCTGACCGTTATTCAACGCCGCAAAAATCATTTTTCCGAGAAAACCCCATACGAAAGTAAAATCATCTTCGATAATAAATATTACCATCAAAAGGCTGATTTTTTTACCTTGTTATTTTGAGACTGTACGAGAATGCACCGAATTACATTGCTAATAAGTCTACGTAAATCAGAGATTGTTATCTTTATGTTTTTTTAATGATTAACATAGATATTACTCTATGAAAGTATAATTTGCTATAACTTATCATACGACAAATGTGTAAAAAGTAAATAAACTAAATTTTAAAAATTCTAATAAATATTGAAGTTTTAACCCTAAGAGATAAAATGGGCGCAAAAAAGCCAGGGTTATGCCCCGGCTTTTTGGTTCGATTGGCTGGGTTTTGAGTTAGAACTTGTGCGCGTGCAGTACCTCCATCACGTCACAAAGATAGGCGATGCCCGAATAATCGTCGAAAAACTGCCCTGCAACCTCATCCGAAATCTTCACGGCCATATCCCGATTGGGGGTTAGCACCTCGAACTTTATACTCGAGAAGTTGTCGGAAGAAACGGTGGGTTGTCCCGACGAGGGTACGTTGCGACTACCTTTACCGCCAGCAGGTACCACCGTATAGCCGGTAGCCCCGGCTTCGTCGATAATCTTGACGATCTTTTTCATCAGCAATTTTTCGGTGACGATGACGAGCTTGGTGGCTTGCTTGCTCATGTTGATTACTCCTCCATGTGTATATTTATCAAGACCTTTGGGTATAAAACCCCACCGTCTGCACGGTGCTAGTAATTGGTTGGGGTAAAAAACCCCATCCAATTACCTCTCCCTCACTCCCTCACTCCCTCACTCCCTCCCTCTTTATTGAACTACTTGACGTACTCCGTCACGCTAAACCTACTCAAATCTATTTAAAGATAAGATGTAAGCTTCTGCTTCAATCTGGCAATGTCGGCATTAACCAGTCCACAGACTTAAACTGTCTAACCGACAGCGTTACATAGACCACTTGCTACAACCAGGGGAACCTTGGTAACGCAGTGGCTCAAATTAATTGCGGCATTCAAATCGCGATCGATTTGTAAATTGCAATTATCACAAGTCAAAAATCTTTGTCATGAGAATTAAGCCAATCCTTGCGTTCTCGTAAAGCAAAGTTCCAAATCTTGCGACACAGGGTTAAAGTGTGTTCAATCTGCTGGTTTTGCCTATTAATTAGTATCTTTTTATAGTGTTTTTCAAACTTACTACAAAACTATACGCCATTTGATAGGAGTATTTAAAAAAAAGAGAAGCGGAGGACTTAAGCCCTCCATGTCGCGTTTCATCCCTTGATAAATCGCAGGGATTCTGATGCTCCCGCTATGCTTTGATAGAAAGTCATGAAAACGTCAGCACCGCTCTCTATCGCGCCGATCAAGCCGCCGCATTGCTTGCCGGATCGAGGGAGTACCGGCAGACTGCGACCTGTTTTGGGTCAGCTGCCCATTAGCGCTTGGGCCAGTCCGATGAAGAGCGGTATTCCTATGGCAAGGGCAACCGGTGTGCCGACGGCTGTGGACGAGCCGATGTAGGCGGAGGGATTAGCCGACGGGATACCGGCTCGTAAAGTGGGTGGTCCTGAAATGTCTGA
>JBCCLY010000038.1:0-12497 GCA_039026655.1 Cyanobacteria bacterium P01_C01_bin.38
ATTACCAATTACCTATTACCCATTCCCAATGTCTCAACGCCCCATCTACCTCGATTGTCACTCTACAACACCCGTTGATGAAAGAGTATTGAATGCAATGCTACCTTACTTCACCGAACATTTTGGCAATGCTTCAAGTAATAGTCATATGTACGGTTGGGAAGCGGAAGCTGCTGTTAAAAAAGCGCGAGAAACTATCGCAGCAGCTATCAATGCAACTCCCGAAGAAATCATTTTTACCAGCGGTGCGACGGAAGCAAATAATTTAGCTATTAAAGGTGTTGCTGAAGCTTATTTTTCTCAAGGGCAACATATAATTACCGTACAAACCGAACATAGCGCGGTAATCGATCCTTGCAATTATTTAAAAACTCTTGGCTTTGAAATTACTTTTCTTCCCGTACAAAAAGACGGAATTATTAATCTCAAAGATTTAGAAAAAGCCTTTCGCGATGACACTATTTTAGTTTCAGTCATGGCTGCAAATAACGAAATTGGGGTTTTACAACCGCTTGCTGAAATTGGCGCAATGTCTAGGGAACGCAATATCATTTTCCATTCAGATAGCGCTCAGGCGATCGCCAAAATTCCTTTAGACGTACAGACGATGAATATTGACTTAATGTCATTAACAGCACACAAAGTCTACGGCCCTAAAGGTATCGGAGCCTTGTACGTGCGTCGTCGCAATCCAAGAGTAACATTAGCTTCCCAGCAACACGGTGGCGGACAGGAAAGAGGAATACGTTCTGGTACATTATATACACCACAAATCGTCGGGTTTGGTAAAGCAGTAGAAATTGCTTTGGAAAATCAAGCTACAGAAAACGAATTTCTAACTCAACTTAGACAAAACTTGTGGGAACAGATTTCTCAATTAAAAGGAATTCACCTAAACGGAAATTTAAATAAAAGATTAGCAGGAAATTTAAATGTGAGCGTTGAAGGGGTTGATGGTTCGGCATTACTATTAGGATTGCAGCCAATAATGGCAGTTTCTTCCGGCTCAGCTTGTTCATCAATAAGTACCGCACCTTCTCACGTTTTAACAGCATTAGGTCATTCCGAAAAACTAGCTTATGCTTCCGTGCGTTTTGGCATAGGAAGATTTAATACGGTTGAAGAAATTAATAAAGTTGCACAACATTTTATTTCTACAGTTGAAAGTTTGCGAAAACAAGCTGTAATGATTTAAATCGTTTCGTAGTAAGGACTTTATTCCTCTGAATCAAGGGCTAAAGCCCCAACTACGAACCTATAAGCTAACTATTTAAAATATTCTCTACCGGAAGCATTTTCGGCATCTTTTGTAAGTCTTAAGTAAACTACAATTCTGCATCCTCAATCACCCCGAGCAATCAAGCTTGAGAAGAAACTATATGTAAGAAGTACACGAAGCAATAATTTCGATTGTAAGTCTATATGCGTTATTTAGAAATATATACATAAATAATAAATTTTAAGAATACATCCTGCCTAAGTTAGATTTAATAATATTTCTAGCTTGTTATAAGTCACACGATCTATTTAATACCTTGGGTAGATGCTTCGATAAGCATCTGCTTAGTACTAGATATTTTAATGCTTTCAGCATATTTGCAGTCTTCGCTTTGTAAGTGAAAATCAATTTATACGATGTTGTAAAAGTCAATAAACGAATATAAATACGTAAATAGGCTTAAAAGCAGGGTTCATTATTTACTATTGCTAAAAATAATTATACTTAAAAAGTATAGTTTACTTAATAGAACTTTATGCTTTGTTGTAAAAATAAAAACTCGAATATCGGCATTAATTATCCACAATTAATCAAAATAGCTAATTATTATTTGCTTTTCAAATTAATTAACTTATTATATTTCAAAATATTTCAAAAACTTAATTAACTATAAGTTTCAACTTATACAATGTAATTAAAAATACTGCGATAAAATTAAATTCAATATAATTTCGGTTACAAGTTTCGATAATTTGTTAAAGAATTATCTTATACTCAAAGATTTTAACTAGCAGAAAAAGTATTACTTAACACCATATTTGTTAGAAGAATTGATACTCTAGCGCCTTTATCGGCATGGTAAGAGCTAAGTTTGTCTGAAAAACAATAAAGAATAGAAGATGAGGTAATAAAAATGGCACAAGTACTTGCATTGAATGAGAAAGTATTGCAAGAAGTCGTCGATTTACCATTGCGTAACGACCGCGATATTGATAATTTTTGGGAGCGAGAAATTAGACCGCTATTTAATTTAGAGTCTTTATTTTTTAGGGTAAAAACTTTAAATGGAAATTATGTCAATTACGTCAATTTAGATAACGGAGCCACAACTAATCCCTTTGCACAACTTAAGCAATATATTGATAACAAGCTAGATTCTTACGGTAGCGTTCATCGAGGCTCTGGGCAAAAATCTATCATTACTACTCAAGAATACGATTCCAGTCGAGACGTTATCCGCGATTTTGTTGGATCGAGTGCTAACAACTATGTGATTTTTTCCAAGAATACCACCGAAGCAATCAATGGAGCAGCAACGCTTTGGGCTAAAAGACCTGGAAAAATCTTAGTTTCAGACATCGAACATTCTTCAAATTTACTTCCTTGGGTAACTAGAGATGAGGTAGTTCAATATAGAACCCGTCCAGATGGAAGCGTCGATTTAGTTGAAATCGAAAATATCCTCAAAGCACATCAGCAAAAACCGGAAGCAGAGCGGATTAAGTTGCTGACGATGACTGGTGCTTCGACAATTACAGGATATAGACCACCTATATACGAACTTGCAGCTTTAGCACATCGGTACGGTGTGAAAATGTTTGCTGATGTGTGTCAATTAATTCAGCATGAAAAAGTAGATATGCGTCCGGATGATGACCCAAGTCATTTGGATTTTGTCGCTTTCTCGGGACATAAAATGTATGCTCCCTATGGAACTGGAGTTTTATTAGGACCAAAAGAATTTTTTGATGATTGCTATCCCTACCAAATCGGTGGCGGTAACTTACCTTACATCACAAGAAATTTAGAAATAAAGCGTTTTTATACCGAAAGAGCGCACGACCCCGGTACACCCAACGCAATGGGTGCGATCGCGATTGCTAAAGCGATTCACATTATCGAATCACTCGGACGCAAGCGAATTGCTAACTACGAGCATTCTTTAGTTGAGTATACATTTACCAGACTGCGGCAAATTCCTGGTGTCAAGGTACATATTACAGGTGAGGAGATTGCCCACGTGATACCTTTTGATATTGATGGCTTTGATGGACGTTTGGTAGCGGAAATTTTAGCTCAGGAATACGGAATTGGAGTGCGGGCTGGAGCTTTCTGTACTTATGAATATATTCGCAAGCTGAAAAATATTTCCGATGAACGAGATTTAGAAATTGCTACGGAAGTTGAAAGAGGAATTACCCGTAATATTCCTACCATTATTCGAGCAAGTTTCGCCGTGTACAACACTTTTGAAGATTGCGATCGCTTTTTAGATGCGATTTCACAGATTGCTCAAAACAATGTCGAACACTATCTATCTTCTTACCAGCAAGATGAAGCTACAGGTGTTTGGACGGTGATAGAGAGTTAGGAATTAGGAGTTAGGAGTTAGGAGTTAGGAGTTAGGAGTTAGGAGTTAGGAAAAATTTAATGGTTCGTAGTAGCGCTGTCTTCGCTTCCTATAAGATCCGAAGACAGCGTTACTACAAACAAATTTCTTTTGGGGTTTAATAGCTTGAGCAATAACAACTTTGACCAAGATGATTATCTGCAAGCAAGGGTTGATGAGTACATCTGGGAAGCAAGCAGAAATAATGGTTTATCTCGCAAGCGTTTTCTGCAAATTTTAGCCAGTATTGCAGGAGGAACGGCTATTGGAGGGTTGGTTGCACCTGAAGAAGCTCAAAGTCAGCAAAAAACCAGCTTCAAAAGTAACGAGAGTAAAATCATTAAGCCATTGCCACCAGGATATATTTCTCACACCACCGGCTCCTTAGAGATGAATTGGGAAGCAATGTATGGACGTGGTTATATAGTTCCAAATGATTGGTTTTACGTGCATAATCGCAGTAAACCCAAGGCAATTGACCTTTCAAGTTGGCGTTTGCAAGTTGAAGGTACGGGTATCGATGCACCTCAAGAGTTTACTTACGATGACATTCTTGGAATGCCGTCAATTTCTGTTACTAGTGCCATAGAGTGCGCTGCGAATGGTCGAATATTCTTTGAGGAAGTTTACAACAAGCCTTTTTCTGGAACCCGTTGGAGGCTGGGTGCTATTGGCGTAGCTGAATGGACTGGGGTACCGCTTGGTATTTTATTAGAGCGTGCTGGGCTGAATAAAAATGCCGTAGATGTAAAAATTCAAGGTGCAGATATCGATTCACTGAATTCAAAGGGAACGAAATCTAAGTACAGCTTTGTAGTACCAATTGGCAAAGCCAAAATGGATAATTCGCTGATAGTCTATGCAATGAATGGCGAACCCTTACCTATCGATCACGGTAGCCCATGTCGAGCCATATTTCCTGGATGGGCTGGAAATGCTAACGTTAAATGGATTGAAAAAATAGAAGTTTCTTCTACACCTATATATAGCGAATGGATTGCTAAGCAATCATTTCTGAGAGGCTCAGACTATCCACCCGAAGGTAAATTAATTACTTCCCAAAACGTTAAGAGCGCTTTTGAATTGGCTTGGGCTGCGACACTTAGTGCCCGAAGCTACCTGCTGCGGGGACGTTCGTGGTCTGGTAAAGGAAAAATTGTCCGGGTAGAAGTTAGTTTAAATGGCGGTAAAACTTGGCAGCTGGCGCGATTGCGAGAACCGAATTTTCCCTTTGCATGGGTACGGTGGGACATTGATTGGAACCCAATTCCGGGAGAGTATTTCTTGCAAGCTCGCGCTACAGACAATTTGGGTAATACTCAGCCTCTAAGCGTTCCTTGGAATGATAAAGGATTGCTTTATGGAGCCGTGGTTAGTCATCCGGTAACGGTAGAAGGTTAGGGAGTGGGGAACAGGGAACAGGGAATAGGGAACGGGGAATAGAGAGCGGGGAGTAGAGGAAAATATTTTTAATTTTCCATGACGCATAAACATTTATATATTTATTAATCAGTAATATAGCTGTTGCCCGTTGCCCGTTGCCTGTTCCCCGCTTAGACAAAATATTGAATTAAATTTGCAAAGGTACTTATGATTGATTTTATGTGGTTGATATTGGCAGTTGGGGGTTTAATCAGCGGTATGATATCTGGGCTGTTGGGAATCGGTGGCGGTATTCTGACAATTCCTTTGATGGTAACACTTGGTTACACACCCGTTCAGGCGATCGCCACTAGCAGCCTTTTTATTGTCATTACTGCAATTTCTGGAACGGTGCAGAATTGGTTGATGGGTTACTTTGATTGGAAAAAAATTATTTATTTAGGAATCCCAGCTTTTTTAACTACTGGCGTAGGAGTATATTTTGCTAACCTAATTCCCCCCCATATCATTCTTTTTACCTTCGGAATTATATTACTGGCTAACATTTATCTGATTGACTTACGCAAGCAATTAGCTGCTGTTGAAGTAGAAAGTACAGAAGCAGTATTATTTAACCCTGTGGTTTCTAGAATTGGTACAGGAGGTTCGGCAGGAGTTTTGGCAGGTTTATTTGGTTTGGGTGGCGGTACAATTATGGTACCGATGCAAATGCTACTTTTAAAAGAAGAAATTAAAGTAGCTATTCAAACAAGTCTTGGTGTTATTGTCATTACAGCATTAGTTGCCTGTATCGGACATACTTTGAAAGGAAATATTTTGTTTATTCCAGGTATAGTTTTGGCTTGTGGGGGTATTTTTGGAGCGCAAATAAGTACTCGTACATTGCCATCATTGCCAGATTCTACTGTTAGTCTTGTGCTGCGTATTTTCTTAGGAATGCTATCAATATATATTTTTTGGCAAGCTTGGATAAACTATAAAATTATTGGTATATAAAGTCATTCCAATTAATTTACCTAGTGCGTTAACCCACTACCATCTGTTATTTCCGCAGCAATAACTATAAAGGCGATCGCCGATGGAAACTTGAAAATTAAACACCAAACAATCAACACTGACAAATAGGAATTTCAATAACAAACCCTGTACCCTCTCCAGGAGAAGAATTAAAAGATAACTTCCCATGATGTTTATCTACTATAATCTGATAGCTAATAGATAAACCCAATCCCGTACCTTTACCAACTTGTTTAGTTGTAAAAAAAGGATCGAATAATTTAGACTGTATTTTTGGTGGAATTCCCGATCCGTTATCAGCAATACGAATTACAATGTTGTTTTTTCCAGATAATTCTGTAGTAATAATAATCTTCGGAATAAAACTTTGATTTTTATTAACTTCATCTTCTAAAGCATCGATTGCATTAGCCAAAATATTCATAAATACTTGATTCAATTGTCCAGCGTAACAATCAATTTTGGGTAAAGTAGAATATTCTTTTATTATCTCAATTTCAGGAGAATTTGATTTGAATTTCAAGCGGTTGTGCAAAATCAGTAGCGTGCTATCAATACCTTCATGGATATCTACTTTTTTAAATTCAGCTTCATCAAGTCGGGAGAAATTTCGCAGCGATAGAACTATGTTTTTAATTCTTTGGGTTCCATTTTGCATTGAATCAAGTAACTGAACAAAGTCTTCCTTAATAAAATCTAATTCAACCGCTTCAATTTCCTGTTGAATTTCTTCTACCGGTTCGGGATAATTTTCTTGATAAAGTTCGATAATTTTAATTAAATCTTGAGCGTATTCGCAAGCAGGTTCGAGATTACCATGTACAAAGCTGACTGGATTATTAATTTCATGAGCCACACCTGCTACCATTTGACCGAGAGAAGACATTTTCTCGCTCTGAATTACCTGAGCTTGAGTTTGCTTTAACTCTTGTAGTGTTTCTTGTAGAGATGCATTTTTATCATTTAATTCCAGAGTTCTCAGTTCTACTCGATGTTCTAAAGTTTGGTTATTTACTTCTAACTGTTCATTTATTTCTTCCTGTTTTCTTAATAACAAAGCTACCTGTTCGCTCATATAGTTAAAGCTTTGAGCTAAAATACTAATTTCATCATTCCCGGTGATACTAATTTTAGAAGAAAAATCACCGCTAGCTATTTTTTTTGTTGCATTAGTTAAGTAAATAATTCGAGTAGTAATCAAGGTAATAACTTTGAAAACAACAAAACTAAATATAATTACTCCTAGAAAAGAAAAAACTATAATACTAATCCACATTTGCTGTTGATTATATTCTAAAGAAGCAACGGGATTGAGCAATACTAATTTTGATTCTGAATCATTTAGTCCAACTATATCAACAGAATAAGCAATATAATTTTTTCCAGCAATATTGACCTGCACTGGTGAAGATTCGCTTGCAGGTGCTTGCCAAGCGTTGGTTTTTGCTGTTGGTAAAGTTGATGCAATCACTTGATTATTTTGAACTGTCACCAAATGTGGTTCTGTATTAGAGCGAATACGAGTTAACACTTCGTCATCGATTACAGTACCGACAATTACCCCACCCAAGATTTTTTCAGTAGATTTTACCGAAGTTAAACCTACAAGCAGCGAAGATGTATTATCCTTTGTAGCAATCACATTAAAATAATCCATTCCAACACTAGCCGCTTGATTCATCTCAGCATTATTAAATAGAACCGAACTGATTGCTTGCTTACGTACTTTTGCGAGTCTTGTACCATTGGTATCAATAATTTTTATCAAATCCAGTTGCAAGGATTCTTTTAGCGGTAATAAAACTCTTAATAATGCAGTTTTATTTTTTTCGGCTACTAGCTGAGAAACTTCTTTTGAGTCAGCAACCCATCTTGCTTTCAGAAACAATAATTGTTTTTCTCGCTCTAAAGTATCTGTAACTAAAGAAGAAACTCCCTTTATTTCCGCTTTGAGTTTTTCTTCTAAACGGTTAGTGAAAAAAAAGCCGAAGCTCATTGTTCCTACCGTCCAAATACTCATAAAAACTAAAAGTAAAGGTAAAAGAATTTTAGTTTTTAAAGGGAGTTTTAAATATTGTTTTTTTAACATTTTCTGTTATTTTTGAGTTGATGGAACAAAACCAGAATCACTTAAAATTTCGGCTCCTTTTTCACTAAAGGCAAAATCTAAGTAGTTCTGAGTTATTTCTGAAGGTTTTTTGCTCCAAACAACCCCAATACTACGTACCATCTTATACTTTCCAGACTTTATATTTTCTGGAGATGGTTCAATATTGTTAAGACTCAGACGGTTAACCGGTAATTTATTTGAAATCGTATGAGCTAGAGAAAAAGCACCAATACTATGAGGAGTATTTTGTAAAGCATTAATCAACTCTGGTTCATAACGCATAATTGCTGCTTTCGGTGCATTTTTGAGTTCTTTACCCAGATAATGCTTGCGTAACAACCTTTTAGCAGATTCATCTTCTGGACGATCTAAAACCACGATTTCCTCGTTGGGACCACCTAATTCCTGCCAATTTGTCACAGCACCGCTATAAATTGCTTTGAGTTGCTGTGTGGTTAAATTACTTATTCCCTTGACGCTAGGATGAGTTGCGACTACTAACCCATCAGTTGCTAGTTGCCTGTATTTTACAGAACCATCATCTTCTTCTGGTTTCAACTTGCGAGTGACACCAGCAATATCTCTTAATCCTTGTTTTACTCCAGCAATTCTACTTGCAGATTGACCTTTGGTTAAAAAAGTTAATTTAACGTTTTGATTTTGAATCGCATAAGCATCACTCAACAGCTTAATTGCTGTTTGAGTACTACTCGAACCACCAAGCTTGATTTCCTGTTGAGTTTTGACCTCTGCCTGGGTATCGTTGTTAGAACTACAGCTTATTGTTCCCAGCAAAGCAGTAATACCAAATGCTGATGCAAATAAAAAATTTCGTTTCATAATGGTTATATATGGCTGATTTAGACTAATATCGAAGTCGGTATAGTCATATGTTTCCCAAATTTATAGGAATAATTTAGCCTTGCTGATTAAGGGGGCAGAATTTTTTTACTGTTAACTGTTAATTCTTCGCTGTATGCGCCTCGACACGCTTACGCTAACGCTGTATTTAATAATTTCAGAAATAGAAAAATAGGAATCCCAGCATTTTTAACTACTGGCATAGGAGTATATTTTGCTAACCTAATTCCCTTCGCACACTATCCTTTTTACCTAAAGTCATTCCAATTAATTTACCTAGTGCGTTAACCCACTAACATCTGTTATTTCCGCAGCAATAACTAAGTAAGTCGGCACAAATAAACCAAGCTATGTAACAGATTCTAAATTACCCTTAAACCCTTATTCCTACTGCCTACTGCCTACTCCCTTGCCCTAATTAAGATTTTCAACACCGACCTACTTACAGCACTTTGCAGTTAAATGAGGTACATTCTTTTACTCCCTACTCCCTACTCCCTACTCCCTTATCACGATAGGTTCTGTACCTCATTAAGATGAAATCCGCTGTATAAAGGCGATCGCCGATGGAAACTTGTATAAAAATAAATACCAAACAATCAACACTGACTAATCGGAATTTCAATAACAAACTCTGTACCTTCTCCAGGAGAAGAATTAAAAGATAACTTGCCGTGATGTTTATCTACTATAATCTGATAACTAATAGATAAACCCAATCCCGTACCTTTGCCAACCTCTTTGGTTGTAAAGAAAGGATCGAATAGTTTAGATTGAATTTTTGGTGGAATTCCCAATCCGTTATCAGCAATCCGAATTGTAATATTGTTACCAGATAATTCTGTAGTAATAATAATCTTCGGAATAAAACTTTGATTCTTATTAACTTTATCTTCTAAGGCATCGATCGCATTAGCCAAAATATTCATAAATACCTGATTCAATTGTCCGGCATAACAATCAATTTTGGGTAAAGAAGAATATTCTTTGACTATTTCGATTTCAGCACAATCTGAATTTGATTTTAAGCGGTTGCGTAAAATAACTAAGGTACTATCAATACCTTGATGGATATCTACTCTTTTAAATTCAGCTTCATCAAGTCGGGAGAAATTTCGCAGCGATAGAACTATGTCTTTAATTCTTTCGGTTCCATTTTGCATTGAATTAAGCAATTGTACAAAGTCTTCTTTAATAAAATCTAATTCAACTGCTTCAATTTCCTGTTGAATTTCTTCTACTGGTTCGGGATAATATTCTTGATAAAGTTTAATGATTTTAATTAAATCTTGAGAGTATAAATTTGCTGGAACAATATTCCCATAAATGAAGCTTACAGGATTATTTATTTCATGGGCTAAACCTGCAACTATTTGACCGAGAGCAGACATTTTTTCGCTTTGAATTAGTTTCGATTGAGTGCGTCTAAGTTCCTCAAGAGTATCTTCTAAATCTTTTGCTTTTTGTCGCAACTCTAATTCTGATTTTCGTAAAGCACTTTCTATTCGTTTGTGTTGATAAGCTTCTTTGATTAATTCGTTGTCTATTTCTTCGTTAAGTACAGCAAAATTTCTGTTAGCAGAAGTACGATTTTCTAAACGTATAAGGATTATAGCAGGAGAAGTTGGAGATGATGGTTTAATAACAGCTCCTTCACAACGACAAGCTAAAATTTTTCTATCGGGTTGGTAAAAATTAAAACACCCGATAATCATTTGACGACTTTTAGAACAAGCTTGTAGATAGTTAACTACTTGATTTGATGCTTGCTCAATAATATCGTAAAGTAATTTATTCTTTAATTGCTTACTTTTATAACCTAGCATTTTTGTTAAAGCTAGGTTTATATTTAAAACTTTTCCTTCACTATTTAACAGAATTAAAGGTTCTGGAAAAGTTCGTGCTATTGCAGTGAAAGCTTCGCTATCCATGTAATTTAATTGAGTATAAAATAAAAGTATTATTTGTGGTTCTTGCTTTGAAGTTTTCACAAAAAAATAATACTTTTATTAAGGTAGACAAATAGACAAAAATTATTTTAAGTTGATACTGTTGCAGTTTATAATCCCGAAGCAATATTTAAACTAACTACTTAAAGTATTCTCTACCTAATGCATCTTCGGCTTCTTCCGTAAGTTCTAAGTAAAGCACAACTCTGCATCCAGAATCACCCCGAGCAATAGTTTCTTGTAATTCAACTTTAGCGTAACCTAAATTTTCAGCTGCAATAGAACCGAAAACATTAGAAGTCATCATACACATTGAAGGGCGATCTAATACTTTATCCGCAAATGGACAAACACGGTTTCCAAATACTATTTTTTCATCGCTTTCTTCAATAATATAAAAATCGCCTTGAATGCGTTTTTTCAAATCAACTAAAACCTGTGCAACTTGTTCGCGAGAAAGATTATTTACTTTTAGAGCAGATTTATATTCCTCATCTATCTGTCTACCCATACTTTGTCCAACTACGCTGATAAACCCGGAAGCTTCCTTTAAACCAACTACATTCTCTAAAGTTCCGGACAATTCTCGAACTAAGGTACGAAGAAATACATCGCGCTCTAATTTTACATTAACTGCTTTAGCCGAAGTTTCAGTAACAGGGGATTGTGTCATGGTAAGATTTGTCAAATCAACTGATAAAGTTAATACAGTTTTATAGTTCCCCAAAATATTTATAGAATAACATTGCTGATATTTTTGTTAAATATTGAGTTATTTAGGTATAAATTACCTTTAGCTACGATTTTGGTATATTTTATAGTTATTTGATGCTTTTTGATGCTCTTTGCCGCTTATTACTAATCCATCTATATTAGATAATGACTTACATATTATTTTTGACAATCGGCTTCGCGATTATTTGGTTTGCAATAAATATTAAAGAAGAAGTTCTCCGTATATCTGCTGCTATCATGGGAAGTTTAATTACAATTTGGGGTTTTTCCTTAAGCCCCACATCTTTTCAAATAGCAATTGAAATTATAGGAGTCGTATCCGTGTTTTCTTTTTGCGTGCGCTGTTGGGGTAAGGATTAAGAGTTAGTTGTTAATTGTTAGTTGTTAGTTGTTAACTGTTAACTGCTCACTGCTCACTGTTCACTGTTCACTGTTCACTGTTCACTGTTCACTGTTAATTATGTCAGTAATAGAAGAAAATCATAACGCAAATGCTTTAATTGTTGGTGCTACGAGAGGTATTGGTTTAGGTTTTGTCAAAGCTTTATTGCAAGATGATAATATTGCAAATATTTCAAAAATATATGCTACTTATCGCAATGCTGAATCTGCCACAGAATTAATTTCTCTGCAAAGCAAATATTCTCAATTAGTTTGTCTACCGATGGATATTACCCAAGAATCGCAAATATCCGCAGCAATAGAAAAGATAAGCGCACAAACAGACAAGCTGCATTTAGTAATTAACTGTGTGGGAATTTTACATGAAGGGGAAATGCAACCCGAAAAAAGCCTCCGTCAAATCAATCCCGAAAATTTGATGCGCTATTTTCA
>JBCCLY010000039.1:0-12430 GCA_039026655.1 Cyanobacteria bacterium P01_C01_bin.38
AAATCGCTTCTCTATCGCTTTCAAACTCTAGTAAATCGCGTAATGCAGTAATCGGTCTACCCTGCAATTGCTGCTGATAAACTTCGTAGTGGTCGTAATTTTTACTATCTAAAGCCCGGTGTAACACTTTTGCCATTTCCGGGCTGTTCATATGGTATTCGCCGCCGCGACGGTACTGAACAAAACCCAAATTTTCTAACTTTTTAGCGTTTAATTCCGGGAAGGCTTTGCAGTGGATAGATAAAACTTCTTGAGCTAATTCACCGATTGTAATTCCACCAATTCGGGAAGTAGTGCCGTAAAATCCTAAATCCAATAAATCTCTACCAATACCAATAGCTTCAAAAATTTGCGCTCCTTGGTAACTTGTCAGTAGCGAAATTCCCATTTTAGAAAGGATTTTCAGCAAACCGTTTTCTACAGCTTTGGCATAATTAGCTAAAGATTGTTCCAAGCTAACTTTCTCTATTTTACCGCGCTGCATAAACTGCTGGGTTTTAGGATCGAACCACCAGCTACGCAAAGTATCCAAAGCCATGTAAGGGCAAATTGCAGCCGCACCAAAACCAATCAAACAAGCAAAATGGTGAGTACTCCAACATTGAGCAGTATTCACCACCAAAGAAGCATTCATTCGCAATCCTTTATTGATTAAATGGTGGTGTACCGCACCCACAGCCAATAAAGGAGGAATGTAAGTATTTTCTGCGTTTATTGCTCCGTAATCCTGCCACTCTTGGGAATTTGGAGAAACTTTATCACTCAACACCAGAATCTTCGCACCATTACGCACTGCAACAACCGCTTGTTTCTGCAAAGATTCCACAGCAGCTTTTAAACCTTCTCTGCCGCTCTCAATTGGAAACACCGTCGATAATTCAGCAGTATTAAAATCCGATTTTTCTATCTCAATTAACTGAGCTTCAGTTAATACCGGCGATTCCAACTTAAATCGGCGAGCATATTCCGGTTTAGGATCGAGTAAATTACCACGTTCACCCAACTCCACCTTTAACGACATCACCAACTTTTCTCGTAAAGGATCGATAGGTGGATTTGTTACTTGAGCAAACCGCTGTTTGAAATAGTCGTATAGTAAATGTGGTTTTCCTGAAAGTACCGCAAGAGGGATATCATCACCCATACAGAAAGTTGGTTCTTTAGCATCAATAGCCATTGGCTGAATAATCATTTCCACATCTTCCGTGGTATAGCCAAAAGCCATTTGATTCCGCAACAAAGCTTTTCTATCTATTTGGTTAGTTGTTAGTTGATAGTTGTTAGTTGATAGTTGTTGGTTGTTAGTTGTTGGTTGATAGTTGTTAGTTGCTGAATGTCCATTACCATTGGTTGCACCATTACCATTCGTACCATTACCATTGGCACCATTACCATTAGCACCATTACCATTAGTAGTTAACTGCTCGCTCTCTTGAAAAGTTGCTCCACTTGGGGAGACCCCAAGACCGCACTTTTCGCTGCTCACTGTTAACTGTTTGCCGTTCCCTATTCCCTGTTCCCTGTTCCCTAATTCTTGCCGATGCTGTCGCAACCATTTCCCATAAGGATGACTCTTGGCTACTTTACTTTTAATTTCCCAATTTTTGAGAATTTGATGATTTTGTAGATCGACGGCGATCGCCTGTCCGGGGCCAAGTCTACCTTTCTCAATAATATTTTCTTCTGGAAAATTAACTACACCAGCTTCCGAAGCAACCACAATGTAGTCATCCTTGGTTATACAGTAACGCGCAGGTCTTAAACCGTTACGATCTAAAGCTGCACCAACCGTATTTCCATCGCTAAATACTAAAAGTGCTGGGCCATCCCAAGCCTCTTGCAATCCACTATAGTATTCGTAAAAATCGATAATCTCCGGATAATTACTTAACGCCGGTTGATTTCTATAAGCTTCCGGAACCATTATCATTAATGCTTCCAAAGGACTGCGACCCGAACGCACCTGTAGCTCAAATACGTTATCTAAAGTTGCAGAATCGCTGTTTCCCATACGGACAAACGGCTTTAATTCTTCCAACCGCTCTTTCCAAACTGGATGGCTCAAACTTGCCTGTCTGGCTTTCATCCAGTTGATATTACCCAACAAAGTATTAATTTCTCCATTGTGACCTAAAAGCCGCATCGGTTGCGCTAAAGGCCATTTAGGCAACGTATTCGTACTAAAACGACGATGGTAAACAACAAAGCTACTCTTATAAGCGGGATTCTTTAAATCGTGATAAAAATCTCCTAAAACCGCCGAACGCACCATACCTTTGTATACAATCGTCCGACTCGATAGCGAGCAAACATAAAATTCTTCCATCCACTCGCTGTATCGAGAGCGAATAGTTTTAACAATCCGACGGCGCGTAATATAAAGCTTTCTCTCTAACTCATCCCCACTAACATCTTCCGATTGCAGAAAAATCTGCTCAATTTGCGGCTGATTATCAGACGCTTGTATACCTAAAACACTAGAATCAACCGGAACCACGCGCCAACCTAACACCTGCAAATTCTCAGAAAGCGCAATCTGTTCGACAATTTCCCGAGCCGCACGAGCAGCTTGTTCCTCACGGGGCAAAAACAACATTCCTACAGCGATATTTTTATCCGTCGCTGCTTCTAAACCCCTTTCATTCCAATCTTGCTGCAACAATTCCCAAGGAATCGCGCTTAATATCCCCGCACCATCACCAGAATCTCGATCCGCGCTACAACCACCCCTGTGTTCTAAACAGGTTAACGCAACCAATCCTTTTGCCATGATTTCATGACTTTCTTGCTGTTGGCGATGGGCAATAAAACCTACTCCACAAGCGTCTCTTTCTTCAACTAACCACTTTTGCCCTAAAAAAGTATCTGAAAATGCTATGTCTTTATCTTGATTCATCTGCTCGTTATTCATAGAATGTCCCCCGATAGCACTAATTGTCTTGATAAAAAACTATTCACCTTTCTATTAAGGCAAGAAAACTGAGTTACCAAAATGCCGGGAGATAGATTTTACTATGCAAGGTTGATTTTTTGTACACCCGTGCTAAACTTATCCCGTTATTTTTTATGTGTTTATGCTGAACCCCAGCGAGTTAGTAATTGTATCGCCTATTTCCGGCTTTAAATCTTGAGGCTATATATTTTCTCAATTAGCTTGTCTAAAATGCAAGTTTTTTCTACAGGTAAGGCTATATATTGCCGACCTGAAACAAAACTTCAATGTAATCGTTCAATATTTTCAATACCAAAATTCCGCTGATAGAGTGCCTTAAAGCCAGCGTATTACACTAATTGTCGATTTGCAATTCCCGACTGGTGTAATTTTTTTCGTAGTACGCCTGCTCTAAGCAAGCAAATCTCACTTACAAATCTTATTGATGCCTGCGACACGCAGTACAAGTAGCGTCGTATAAAAACGATAATATATTTCAATTTATCTTTTTAAAGCAACAAATTTGTCAATTTCTGGCAATATAAATCTGTTTCTTGACGCATTACTTATAACTTGCCCGACCTTAATTAACTAAGCCGATTGTTTTGCTTTTTTTAGGAAGGGTATTTATACCTTAGCACGTTAGAGTTATGCGCCAGTTTATTTATTATTTGGCATTTTTTGCAGTCATTACTTAACCAATATTATGGTCAAAAAGCTAACTTTGGGTCAAGAAAAAACTCGCACTGCTATGGTTAATAAAAAGAATGGCTTTTTTGTCAAGGTTATGTCGTTACCAACTTTGGCAATAATTCTAAATTTGACTGCGACTTCTATTACTAGAGCTAAACCAGTTTCTTTAGAAGCGACAAAAATGGCTCAGTCAAATCAACCATCAACTGTATCGACTTCAAAAGAATTATTTCAAGGCAATCAAATATCTATAAATGGTCGCACCTTACCAGGAACTTGGGTTCAACAAAAGGGTAAAAATAAAAATCAAAGCGATGCTATTTATATCAGTGATGGGGCACTTCGGCAGCTAATAGGTGTAGATTTATTAAGCACAAACAGTCCGCAATTGCAACCAGTACAGTGGTTTTCTTCGCAATCTAAACCACAAGTTTTAACTGGTTTCTTAGAGCAAGGATATCGTTATTTAGACATTACTAAATTTGCTCGGCAAGCAAAATGGAAAGTGCAAGCAAAAGGTAATACCTTAGCTATCTCAACACCAAAAGCAAAAGTCAAAACAATTAAACAAGATAAATCATCATCTCAACAGCAGCGCTTAGTTATAGATTTAGATCGTCCCACACCTTGGAAGTTGACTGCGGGTTCCTTGATTAAAAAGCCAAAACCAAAGCCTCAGCCAAAACCCCAGGTTAAACCCCAGATAAAAGTACCATCACTTCCATTTCCACCTCGAAGTGTTGTTATCAACACCGATACTTCGACTCCCAAACCAAAACCAAAACCCCCAGCAAGAGAGTGGATAATTACCATTGATGGAATCGCAAATCGCGATTTAGTTAGCCGTTACAATCGGGCACCATCAATACGATTACCTATAAAGTTAGATAATCCTTTCAAAAGAACCCAACCAATATCCCTTGAAACTCCCGAACCACTTATTAAACAAGTCGAAGTAGTTAACAACCAAACAATTATTCGATTAGTAGTTCCTTTCGGCTTAACTCCAAAAGTCAGCACTTTACCCAAACCCCATCGTTTAGTAGTAGATGTTCGTCCAGATGCTTTAGTCGGACGTTCCATCGATTGGGCACCAGGATTACTTTGGAGACAGCAACTCGTATCTTTGGGTAGCGATCGCTTTCCAGTAGTATGGCTAGAAATCGATCCCCGCACTTCCCAAGCAAAAATAAGACCAGTTGCAACCAACCAAGACAAACAAGAAGGTACCGCACCCCTAATTAAAACAGCGCGAAAATACCTAGCAGCAGCCGCAATCAACGGTGGTTTCTTCAATCGAAAAAACCGTTTACCCTTGGGTGCAATTCGTCGAGATAGTCAATGGCTTTCCGGCCCAATTCTCAACCGAGGCGCAATTGCTTGGAATGATGCCGGAGAATTTTACATGAATCGGCTTTCTCTACAGGAAAATTTAATAATTCCCAACAACCAAAATCTGCCAATTACTCATTTAAATAGTGGATACGTACAGCAAGGAATAGCTAGATACACTGATCTATGGGGACAAAATTATACTCCTCTTACCGACAACGAAATAATTGTAGCCATTCAAAACAACAAAGTAATCCAACAATATGCGGGAAGTAAAGCAGGAGTTGGCTTTGCTCCCATTCCGAAAAATGGTTATCTACTAGCTTTGCGCGGTAGTGCCGTAAGTAACGCCGCTCAATTCCAAATTGGAACGCTCTTACGTTTAACTAGTACCGCAGTTTCCCCAGAATTCAATCGCTATCCCCACGTATTAGGAGCCGGACCCCTTTTACTAAAAGACAATCAAATAGTTCTTGACGCTCAAGCCGAAAAATTTAGTAAAGCCTTCGCAGAACAAAAAGCCATCCGTAGCGCCATTTGCACCACCTCAACCGGAAAACTCATAGTTGCCGCCGTACACGATAGAGCCGGTGGAAAAGGCCCCAGCTTACCAGAACACGCTCAATTAATGCAGCGACTTGGATGTGTCAACGCCTTAAACTTAGACGGCGGTAGTTCCACAAGCCTTTACTTAGGCGGACAACTGCTCGATCGCTCACCCAACACAGCCGCCAGCGTTCACAACGGCATTGGTATCTTCTTACCACGCCCATAAGGTGAGGCGAGGGGGAGAGGGGGTAGAGGGGGTAGAGGGGGTAGAGGGGGGAGATGATTAAACTACTAGGGAGCAAGATGTTATCACTACTTGCTACTCCTAACTCCTAACTCCTAACTCCTAACTCCTAACTCCTAACTCCTAACTCCTAACTCCTAATGCCCAATTAAATTACTTAGTCATAATTAGTTATTTAATTAACTATTAGTTTTAAGTATTTGATAGGGATAAATTACTAATATTTGAAGAGTTTTTAAAGCTTGTAAAAAGCTACCTTTATGAATGATGAAGAATTGGTGTAAACATACGATAATCGCTACCTGTTGATTACACCGTTACAGATAGCTTTGGTATGTTTGGCTAAGGTAGACTCAATTGCAGATAATTACGGTTGCAATATTACGCTACTTTTTTCCAACAATAGTAAAGAATACTGTGTAGATTTTTTTATGTCTTCAAACGAGGTAACTATGGCTCAATTCCAAGAAACAGCAGAAGCGAACGCACTTACTCTACCTCCAGCAGTCACTCCAGAAGGTGTCGCTGCGACTGAACTACGCCCTTGGGGTTCATTTACCATTTTGGAAGAAGCACGCGGGTACAAGATCAAGCGCATTGAAGTAAAACCGGGACACCGTTTAAGCTTACAAATGCACCATCACCGTAGCGAACACTGGATTGTAGTCTCTGGAACTGCTAAAGTTACTTGCGGCGAACAAGAAATTATCTTAAGAAACAACCAGTCTACATACGTGCCACAATGTACGGCACACCGTCTAGAAAACCCTGGTGTTATTCCTTTAGTCTTGATTGAAGTACAAAATGGGGAATACTTAGGAGAAGACGATATCATTCGTTATCAAGACGACTACGCTCGCACCGAAAAATAAGATCGGGGATAGCATAACTTTCATTTAAAAAATATATTGTGTTCGCTTAAAATCCGCACGGAAACTTTTTACCTTTTTGGCTTAAGAGTTTCCGTGCGATACTTTTTACAGTGAACAGTGAACAGTGAACAGTGAACAGTTATCAATTACCAACTCCTAACTCCCAACTCCTAACTCCTAACTCCTAACTCCCAACTCCTAACTCCTAACTCCCAACTCCTAACTCCTAACTCCTAACTCCCAATTCCTAACTCCTAACTCCTAACTCCTAACCTTTAATTCAAAATTCTGTGATGATTAAACTTTCTCAAGCCGCAGCAGATGAGATAAAGCGGTTAAAATCCAAACAAAAACAACCCGACTTGCTGTTCCGATTAGCTGTCAAACCCGGTGGCTGCTCCGATTGGTTTTACGATATGTCCTTTAACGACGAGCAAACATTAACAGATCGCGATCGCGTTTTTGCCTATAAAGATATACAAGTAGTCCTAGATACCGAAACCCTAGAACACATCCAAGACTTAACCATAGAATACTCCGAAGACCTCATGGGTGGAGGCTTTCGCTTCTACAATCCCCAAGCAGAAACCGTTTGCGGCTGCGGCAACTCTTTTTCAGTAAACAGTGAACAGTGAACAGTGAACAGTAATCAGTTACCAATTACCTATTACCAATTCTCAACTCCTAACTCCTAACTCTTAACTCCTAACTTCCTACTCCCTGTTCCCTATTCCCTACTCCCTGTTCCCTATTCCCCAATATATTAAAAAAATATAAATTTTTTATAGAAAATAGACGTAATTTTTATGAAAAAGAGATATAATCAGGATTTGTTAAAACTTAGACAATCAGCAGCTTCACGTGCTGTAACTCATGCCAACAATACAGCAATTAATTCGTAACGAGCGCTCTAAAGCGCGTCAGAAAACCAAGTCCCCGGCTCTGAAACAATGCCCTCAAAGACGGGGCGTTTGCACCAGGGTGTATACAACAACGCCTAAAAAACCTAATTCCGCTCTGAGAAAAGTGGCAAGGGTAAGATTAACTTCTGGATTTGAGGTAACTGCTTACATTCCAGGTATTGGTCACAACTTGCAGGAACACTCTGTTGTGATGATTCGTGGCGGTAGGGTTAAGGACTTACCGGGCGTGAGATATCACATTATTCGTGGAACTCTAGATACTGCGGGAGTTAAAGACCGCAAGCAAGGTCGTTCAAAGTACGGAACTAAACGTCCGAAGGAATCCTAATTGGGGTCGTAGTTTTAGTGGTTGTTTTTTAGATTCAATTGCAAGCGGTTGAAGTTAATAATTCAAGTTCTTAGAGTCTAGTGCTACTCGGAGTACGAACAATATTGTTTTTGCTTCTGAAGAAGTTATTAGACTAATTAAGCCAATTCTGGTCTGCGAATCGAAGTGTAGAAGCTTGAATTTTAGCAAGAAAAACAACTGCACCCCAAAAAGATTACCGTCGCTCTGTATTACAGTTGTAGTACAATATGGAAATACCATATAACTATTACAAGTTTTGGATTTCCATTTAAATATCAATGTATAAGTTATGGCGCTTTGCAGAAAGTAGTGGAAGTAGTTTTTCTGCTATTGAGAGCGTTATTTGTATACTGATAAAGGTCAACTACCTACACCTACTCAAAGAGATAGGTGTAGGCTTGCAAAATCCCAGGTTTAACCGGGTTCACGGTATGCAACGAGAGAGTTGGTTCGGGCATAGAGATTGGGTAAGGTTATACGGCTAAATATTTCCCTAGTTTAGCCCTCTATACGGTCTAGTCGTGAATAGAAGTTACGCTTACTGAATTGCCCAAAGGGACAGGGTTTCGGCCCTAAATACGGGTTTTCTACTTCCTGGACTTATCTGTCGTAAAAAAGTAGATTAAAGAACAAAGAAAACTCAAAATTTCGATAGATGCTGAATTTTTGAGCGGTTAGTTCGGGTAGTATAGATTCTAATAGTGAATCTTGCTCGCTTAAAATCTCGTTAGCGAGTAGTATTCTTAGTAAATTATGACCGTAAGGACAGATCCGCTTTCCGAGTTGCAATGTAAGACGGAAATCCGCTGGTCATAAATCAAGCAAAAGAATTCATACTATATAATGCCCGATAATGCCCGGAAGTATCAAAGCATTTTTCTGTAGTTGCTATATTGAATTTAAAGGTTAAGTATGTCCCGTCGTGGTGTTATTCAAAGGCGTGCAGTTCCGCCTGACTCAGTTTACAACAGTCGCTTGATTAGTATGACAATTAGGCGAATCATGCGTCATGGCAAGAAATCTCTTGCTGCGCGGATTGTTTATGACGCAATGAAAATTATCGAAGAAAGAACTGGTGGAGATCCCACAGAAGTTTTTGAAAGAGCAATACGTAATTTGACTCCTTTGGTGGAAGTGAAAGCTCGACGAGTTGGTGGAGCAACTTATCAAGTACCAATGGAAGTACGTTCAGAAAGAGGTACAACCCTAGCACTACGTTGGTTAGTGCAGTATTCTCGCCAGCGTCCTGGTAGGACAATGGCAAGCAAGCTCGCAAACGAATTAATGGATGCGTCTAACGAAACAGGTAGCGCAATCCGTAAACGAGAAGAAACACATCGCATGGCAGAAGCCAATAAAGCCTTTGCACATTATCGTTATTAAGTTGAAGACAGATATATTGCCTTTTGGTTAAGGTGTAATATCATCTTTATTACTATAAATACGACGGTTTTGGGTTCATAAGTATAGAAAATTCTTTACTTGTGTAATATACAAGATATCAAGAGGCAAGAGCCATAGGAGGCCGATTTTGGCACGTACCAACCCGCTAGAAAAAGTTCGCAATATGGGAATTGCGGCCCACATTGATGCGGGAAAAACTACAACAACAGAAAGAATACTGTTTTACTCCGGCATCATTCACAAAATAGGTGAAGTTCACGAGGGAACGGCTGTCACCGACTGGATGGCACAAGAACGGGAGCGGGGTATTACTATCACCGCTGCTGCGATTAGTACCAGTTGGAAAGACCATCAAATTAATATCATCGATACCCCCGGTCATGTGGACTTCACAATTGAAGTTGAACGTTCTATGCGGGTATTGGATGGTGTAATTACGGTTTTATGTTCTGTAGGCGGCGTGCAGCCTCAGACAGAGACAGTTTGGCGGCAAGCAGACCGCTACAAAGTCCCTAGAATCATCTTTGTTAACAAGATGGATCGCACTGGCGCAAACTTTTATAAGGTTTACGAACAAGTGCGCGATCGCCTGCGAGCAAATGCTATTCCCATTCAATTGCCCATCGGTAGCGAAAGCGAGTTTAGCGGCATTATTGACTTGGTGAAAATGCGTGCCTTTATTTACAACAACGACCAGGGCACCGATATTGCAGAGCAAGATATACCAAGTGAAATGCTTGAACTTGCGACAGAATATCGTACTAAACTCGTTGAAGCAATAGCAGAAACCTCGGATGACTTAATGACTAAGTACTTCGAGGGAGAAGAGCTTACCGAAGAAGAGGTAACATTTGCTTTACGTAAAGGTACAATAGCCGGAACTATGGTGCCGATGCTTTGCGGTTCGGCATTCAAAAATAAAGGCGTACAATTATTGCTCGACGCGGTAGTTGATTATTTACCATCTCCATTGGAAGTACCTCCAATTCAAGGAACTTTACCCAGTGGTGAAACCGTTGAAAGACCTGCTGATGATGAAGCTCCTTTAGCGGCTTTAGCTTTCAAAGTAATGGCCGATCCCTACGGCCGTTTGACATTTGTCCGGGTTTATTCTGGCGTGCTGAAGAAAGGCAGTTACGTCTACAACTCTACTAAAGGGAAAAAAGAACGAATTTCCCGCTTGGTAGTAATGAAAGCAGATGACCGACAAGATGTTGAACAGTTGGCTGCGGGAGACTTAGGAGCTACTGTAGGTCTGAAAGACACCTTAACAGGTGATACGCTTTGCGAACAGGATTCCCCCATAATTCTGGAATCGCTTTATATTCCAGAACCAGTTATATCCGTTGCGGTTGAACCCAAAACCAAAGTGGATATGGAGAAATTAGGTAGAGCATTGCAGTCACTTTCGGAAGAAGATCCAACCTTCCGAGTTAGCGTTAACCCTGAAACCAATCAAACAGTGATTGCCGGAATGGGCGAACTGCACTTAGAAATTCTGGTAGATAGAATGCTGCGAGAATTCAAGGTAGAAGCTAACGTTGGTGCGCCGCAGGTTGCCTATCGCGAAACAATCCGCAAGCAAGTAAGCGGAATTGAAGGTAAATTCATCCGTCAAAGCGGTGGTAAAGGTCAATACGGTCACGTAGTTGTAAACTTGGAACCCGCAGAGCAGGGCAGCGGTTTTGAATTCGTTTCCAAAGTTGTCGGTGGTTCGATACCAAAAGAGTATATTGGCCCCGTCGAGCAGGGAATGAAAGAAACCAGCGAATCCGGTATTATAGCTGGGTATCCGTTAATTGATGTTAAAGCAACATTGGTCGATGGGTCTTATCATGATGTAGACTCTTCGGAAATGGCTTTCAAAATTGCCGGTTCAATGGCAATGAAAGAAGCGGTGATGAAAGCTTCACCAATTCTATTAGAGCCATTGATGAAAGTTGAGGTAGAAGTACCCGAAGAATTTCTTGGGGACGTTATGGGCGACCTCAATTCTCGTCGCGGTCAAATTGAAGGCATGGGGTCCGAACAAGGTTTAGCCAAGGTAACTTCAAAAGTTCCATTGGCAGAAATGTTTGGTTACGCAACTGACATTCGGTCAAAAACCCAAGGTCGGGGTATTTTCTCGATGCAGTTTAGTAACTACGAAGAAGTGCCTCGCAACGTGGCTGAGGCAATTATCGCTAAAAACAAGGGAACGCATAGTTAAAAAAGGAAACTAGCATAAATGGCACGCGAAAAATTTGAAAGAAATAAACCACACGTTAATATCGGTACTATTGGCCACGTTGACCACGGTAAAACCACGTTGACAGCAGCCATCACCATGACTTTATCCGCTTTGGGTCAGTCAGCACAGAAGAAGTACGACGATATCGATAACGCTCCTGAAGAAAAAGCACGGGGTATTACTATCAATACTTCCCATGTGGAATACGAAACTGATGGTCGTCACTACGCTCACGTAGACTGTCCCGGACACGCTGACTATGTGAAAAACATGATCACTGGTGCAGCCCAAATGGACGGCGCAATTCTTGTGGTGTCTGCTGCTGATGGTCCCATGCCTCAAACCCGCGAACACATCCTGTTAGCGAAGCAGGTTGGTGTACCTAGCCTCGTAGTCTTCTTGAATAAGAAAGACATGGTGGATGATGATGAATTATTGGAGTTGGTGGAATTGGAAGTCCGCGAACTTCTTAGCGACTACGATTTCCCCGGTGACGATATTCCTGTAATTTCAGGTTCTGGTTTGCAAGCATTGGAAAAAATGATTGCTAACCCCGCGACTAAGAAAGGGGAAGACGAGTATGTAGATAAAATCTACGAATTGATGGAACAGGTAGATGCTTTCATTCCTACTCCCGAACGTGCTGTAGATAAGCCTTTCTTGATGGCAGTAGAAGACGTATTCTCCATTACAGGTCGTGGTACTGTAGCAACCGGTAGAATCGAGCGTGGAAAAGTTAAAGTGGGCGACCAAGTTGAATTGGTTGGCATCAGAGATACTCGTCCCACCACCGTAACTGGTATCGAGATGTTCAAGAAGAGTCTCGATGAAGGTATGGCTGGAGACAACGCTGGAATACTACTACGTGGTATGCAGAAAGATGATATCGAGCGCGGCATGGT
>JBCCLY010000040.1:0-12413 GCA_039026655.1 Cyanobacteria bacterium P01_C01_bin.38
GCCTGTTTAATTGATCCGTCAGCTCCACCGCCGATTCAAAGCATTCGGCCTGCTGATTATTGCTGGCAGTGGCAAAATCATTGAAGCCTGAAGCTGCCTCACGGAAGACTATGAATATGAGTAAAAATAATAACAATTGTGACTAACAAGCAAATTGAAGATATTTACCCACTATCTCCGATGCAGCAGGGGATGTTGTTTCATAGTCTTTATGCTCCGAATTCTGGTGTCTACGTAATTAAAGTCAGTTTTGAAATTCACGGTAAGTTAGATATAACTGCATTTAAACAAGCTTGGCAAGTCGCTATTGATAAACATCCGGTTTTTCGCACGGCTTTTGTATGGGAGAAGGTGGAAAAACCGCTTCAAGTTGTCGGAAGAAAAGTTAAAGTACCTTTTATATTCATTGATTGGTTATCTCTGGAATTATCAACACAAAATAAACAGTTAGAAGAATTATTGCAGAGTCAGCAAAAACAAGGGTTTAATCCTAGTAAAGCACCGTTGTTGAGGTTGATTCTGATTCGCAAACAGCCGCAAGTTTACCAGTTTATCTGGATTTATCATCATATATTACTTGATGGTTGGTCTGTTCCTTTTGTACTTCAAGATGTTCTAAGTAGTTACAGTGCTATTAGTAAAGGTGAATCATTAAATAACAATTTAAATAACAATTTAAATAAACCTTTTAGTAAACCTCGTCCTTATAAAGATTATATTGCTTGGTTACAGCAGCAAAGTTTATCAGAAGCGGAGCAGTTTTGGAACAAAAATCTTGCGGGTTTTCTAGCACCTACGCCTTTTCGGGTAGATAAAAAATTAGAACCTGCAATCAAATCTAATTCTAATAATAAAAAACAAGAAGTTCAGCTTTCAGAGGAAGTTACATCTCAATTACAAACTTTTGCTAAAAATCATCAAATCACTGTTAACACTTTGGTTCAAGCTGCTTTTGCGTTAATGCTGAGTAGATACAGTGGTGAGAATGATATAGTATTTGGTGTAACTAGTTCCGGTCGTCCGACTTCGCTTGTAAATTCTGAATCAATGGTAGGGTTATTTATAAATACTTTACCATTACGAGTTCAAGTTGATGGAGAACAAAAACTTTTACCCTGGTTGCAACAACTTCAAAAGCAGCAAATAGAATTACAGGAATATGAATATAGTCCATTAGTAGAAATCCAGCGTTGGAGCGATATTCCTAGAGGTTTATCTTTATTTGAAAGTATTATTGTATTTGAAAATTATCCAGTAGAAAAAACTGTTAAATCGGCAATAAAAGACCTTAATTTACAAAATATATCTACAACAGAACAAAATAATTTTCCTTTGGGGCTGTATGTAGTTGTAGATTCAAAAATCACGCTGCGAATGCTATATGATGGTTATCGCTTTGATGATGCAACAATCACCAGAATATTAGGTAATTTACAAACTTTGTTAGAGGGAATGTTAATTGATTCCGAGCAAGTTTTATCTGAATTACCTTTATTAACACCGCAAGAGCAACAGCAATTACTTGTTGATTGGAATGATACAAATCGCGATTATTCAAATCTGTGTATTCATCAGCTATTTGAAGCACAAGTAGAACGGAATCCAGATCAAATTGCAGTTATATTTGAATCGCAACAGCTTTCATATAGAGAGTTAAACCAAAAAGCAAATCAGTTTGCTCGTTATTTACAATCGCTAGGAATAACGAATGAAACTAGGGTTGGCATTTGCTTGGAACGTTCTGAAAAAATGTTAATTGGGTTACTAGGAATTCTTAAAGCAGGTGGAACTTATATTCCTTTAGATCCAGCTTTTCCACAAGATCGTTTAATGTTTATGTTGGAAGATTCGGGGGTTGATTTTTTAGTCACAGATTCTGGAACCTCACCCCTAACCCCTCTCCTTATTAAGGAGAGGGGTGATAAAGCACAGCTTTATCGGGGTGAGGTTATTAATGTTGATACAAACTCGGAATTAATAGAGAAACAATATAAGGAAAATCTACCACCTCAAACAACTCCCGAAAATCTAGCTTATATTATCTACACTTCAGGTTCCACAGGTAAACCTAAAGGGGTACAAATTATGCACAAATCCCTGGTTAACTGTCTTGAATCAATGCAGCAAAAACCGGGATTATTAGAAAGCGATGTATTGCTATCATTAACAACATTATCTTTTGATATTGCTGCATTAGAATTATATCTCCCTTTAATTACAGGTGCGCGTCTTGTTATTGTTAGTAGGGAGATTTCTGCAAATGCAATTGAATTAACGCAAAGTCTCAAAAAAAATAATGTTACCGTAATGCAAGCGACTCCTGCAACTTGGAGATTATTGTTAGCAGCAGGATGGAAAGGAAATCAACAGTTAAAAGTTCTTTGTGGTGGAGAAGCTTTAGATATAAATGTTGCAGAGGAATTATTGAAATGCAGTAAAGAAGTATGGAATTTATATGGTCCGACGGAAGCTACAATTTGGTCATCTGTAACCGAATGTAGAAACGTTAAATTTAACGTCTCCAGCATACATGAGAAAGACGTAATATATTACGTCTCTACAACTAAATCGGTTCCCATTGGTAAACCAATTAATAATACTCAATTTTACGTTCTTGATGATTATTTAAAACCTGTTCCTATTGGTGTTCCGGGGCAGTTATATATTGGTGGTGAAGGATTAGCAAAGGGTTATTTAAACAAGCCAGAATTAACAGCAGAAAAATTAATTCCCAATCCCTTTTATTCTTCTACCCCCTCTACCCCACGCCACTTGCTACAACGCGGGGAACCCGCGCAACGCAGTGGCTCCTCTACCCCCTCTAATCTTTACAAAACCGGAGACTTAGTACGCTATCTACCTAATGGTAATTTAGAATATTTAGGAAGAATTGATTATCAAGTTAAATTACGGGGTTTTCGGATTGAGTTAGGGGAAATTGAAGCGGTTTTGATGCAGCATCCCGATGTGAAACAAGCTGTGGTGACTTTATCTAAAAATCAAGATGATGAGCGATTGGTTGCTTATATATTGCCATCATTAAAGGTATCGCAAACCAATTTACGGCAATTTTTACAAGATAAATTACCTGCTTATATGGTTCCTTCTAATTATATGATGTTAGAAGAATTCCCCCTCACTCCAAACCTTAAAATTGACCGCAAAGCTTTACCTAGTCCAGAAAATAATCGTCCTGAGTTAGAAAATTATGTTGTCCCTTCATCGGAAGTTGAGCGAGAAATAGCTCAAATTTGGCAGCAAGTACTTCAGGTAGAAAAAATAGGTATTCACGATAACTTTTTTGATTTAGGGGGACATTCATTATCAATGGTAAAAGTTCACAGTCAACTTCGTGAAAAGTTCGCTTCTAATATTCCTTTAGTGGAAATGTTTCGGCACCCAACTATTAGTTCGCTTGTTAATTATTTCAATAATGTAGATAATGATAATACTCAAAAAGATGATATTAGAGAAAAACAAGTTTCCGCTGGTAAACAACGTTTGAAACAGCGTTTAAACAGAAGGAAAAATTAATCTAATTATTATCTAATACTAAAATTGCTATTTTCTTGTGGGATGGAGAGCAGCGCGGTCTTGGGGGTCTCCCCCATGAGCGACTGCGGAGCATCCCTGCCCGTCCAAATATACAATTTAAATGCACAACAGGTTATCTAAAGGGAGCATCCCGATTTTGCAAAAATACAATTTGGTAGTGCGAGCATCTTGCTCGCTATCTGCATCAAGCGATCAAGATGCTCGCACTACAAAAAATAAATTTGCACCCGCAGGGATGCTCCCTATCTAAATCCCCAAATTATTGATATCATTCTGTGAAATTCTGGTTAATAAATTTAAATGCGCGGAGATACATAAGTTATCTGATGTACATAAAAATTTATCGGTTATTAATAAAACTATAAAATATATGATGTTTTTTTATTATTTATAGAACTATCTATCTTTTCGTGAATAAGTACCTAAATCTATTTTTAGAATAAACATATACTGATTATATTTATTACTTTTATTCCTGTAATTTTAATGTTAGAAAACGACTTAAGATTGGAAAACGATTTCGCTACATCTACTACAGAAGAATCGAACACACCAAAAACATTACCTTTTACAGGAAAAGAATATTTAGAAAGTTTGCGAGATGGAAGGGAAGTATGGATTTATGGCGAAAAGGTACCCGATGTAACTACTCATCCGGCTTTTCGCAATCCAGCCCGGATGATGGCTAGACTCTATGATGCTTTACACGACCCGGAAAAGCAAGATAAATTAACTTGTAAAACCGATACTGGTAATGGTGGCTTTACTCATCCTTTTTTCAAAACTGCCACAAATTCATCCGATTTAGTTGCCGCAAGAAACGCGATCGCGCAGTGGCAAAGAATTGGTTATGGCTGGATGGGACGCACCCCGGATTATAAAGCCGCTTTTTTTGGTACTTTGAGAGCTAATGCCGAATTTTACTCTCCTTTCCAAGAAAATGCTCGCAAATGGTACCGTAAAGCCCAAGAACAAGTGCTTTATTTCAATCATGCTACAGTTCATCCCCCGGTAGACAGAAATTTACCACCGGATGAAGTTGCTGATGTATTTGTTCATGTGGAAAAAGAGACTGCTGCTGGTTTGATTGTCAGCGGTGCGAAGGTGGTTGCAACTAATTCAGCCCTTACCAACTATAATTTTATCGCTCACTATGGTTTACCAATAAAAAAGCCGGAATTCGCTCTTGTCTGCGTCGTTGCGATGAATTCACCTGGTGTAAAAATAATTTGTCGTCCATCCTACGCTATGACTGCTGAAGTAATGGGAAGTCCGTTTGATTATCCTTTATCAAGTCGTCTGGATGAGAATGATGCAATTATGGTTCTCGATAAAGTACTGATTCCTTGGGAAAACGTTTTAGTTTATGGTGATGTCGAAAAAGTCAACCACTTTGCGAGAGATTCTGGGTTTGTTCCGCGCTTAACTTTGCACGGATGCACCCGTTTAGCGGTTAAACTAGATTTTATTGCCGGACTGTTGCTCAAAGCTGTGGAAGCGACGGGTACAAAAGATTTTCGCGGTGTGAAAGCACAAGTGGGAGAAGTAATTGCATGGCGGAATTTATTCTGGGGATTAACCGATTCGATGGTACTCAACCCCAAACAAGAGATTAATAATACTGTAGTACCAAATCCCGATTCTGGTTCTGCATACCGAGTTTTTTCCACAATTGCTTATCCGCGTATCAAGGAAATAATCCAGCAAACTGTAGGTAGCGGTTTAATTTATCTTAATTCTCATGCAGTTGACTTCAAAAATCCGGAATTAAGACCTTATTTAGACAAATATATTCGCGGTTCTTCAGATTATAGCGCGCTGCAAAGAGTCAAACTAATGAAACTGCTTTGGGATGCAGTCGGTAGCGAGTTTGGGGGAAGACACGAACTTTATGAGCGAAACTATTCCGGAAATCATGAAGACATTCGTATTCAAACAATGTTATCAGCATTTGGCTCCGGTCAAGCAGACGAATATAAAGGTTTTGCCGAACAATGCATGGCTGAGTACGATCTTGATGGTTGGACTCAAGCCGATTTGATTAACCCAGATGATATTAATTATTTCACGAGAAATGCATATTGATATTAATATTAATATTGATTATTGGTGTAGAGACGTAGCAGTATTTGTAGGGTGCGTTACGACGCTAGTCTAACGCACCAAAACAATTAATATAATGGTGCGTTGCGCGCAGCAAGCAACACACCCTACGTATAATACCTTTGGGATAATCGATTCTCAGAAATTGTCGTTGCAAATCTAAAGGTGTAGAGACGCGATATGTAGAGACGCGATATGTAGAGACGCGATATATCGCGTCTCTACATTAGTTACGGGTATTAACTAATTAACTATCATGAAAATTCAAATCCAAAGACAGCATCGTTGAAGTCATTATCGCTAACACCAAGATTGCTGGGAAGGTCTTCAAATCCGAAGATATTATTTCCACGGGATTGTAAGTGTTGCGCTCCATCGGGATTCGCTTCGGTAAAGCCGAAATATGCTACCGCATCATCTAAAGATTCAGCAGCGTTATTAAATGCATTTCCTTCTCCACCTTCGCTGTCAATAAATCCATCAAAGCCTAACTCACCACCGTTAGCAATTATAAATGGAGCAAATAACTTACCCCCTTCAAGAATTACATCTCCGAATTCCTCGGATGAAGTGTTTTGATCTTCATCTCCATCAGAACCAGCTCGTAATGAGAAATTATCAACTCGATTTTCAATTGCTGCTAATGCATAGCCTTCCTGCCCTGGAAGTATATCGGCTGTACCATCACCGTTAGTATCTATCCCTCCGCTTGCATCTACTATTTCGTACAAACCTACAAGGTTATCAAATGCTGCTTCTGTACCCAAATCTTGTACATCATCAACGAGTCTCGCAACAACATCGGTTCCTTCACCTGCTGGAGTTGTGTCAAAAACTAAATTACTTGCTGTATCAGCTTCATCTGTATTAAAAGATATATTGACAATTTCGCCATCTTCTGATTCCGATGTTTCTGGTTGCGTCCCTGTATCGGTTTCGGTTTCGGTTTCGGTTTCGTCAGGTCCCGATCCTAATGGTGGAACTCCAGTATCGGTATCGGTATCGGGTTCTGGTTCGGGTTCGGGTTCTGGCTCTGGTTCCGGTTCTGGAGATGCTTCAACGTTTATTGCTACCGTCGCAGGCTCGGAAGTAAACTCATCATCGCTAACCGTATAAGTAAAGCTATCGCTACCGCTAAAGTCTTCTAGGGAAGTATAAGTAAATGACCCATCACCATTAAAGGAAAAATCGGCGTTGTTATCGGGAGCATCTACAATCGTAGCGGTTAAGTTATCCCCTTCGTTAATATCCGTATCATTTGTCAATACTCCTGAAGCAATATCTACGATTAAGGCTTGTCCCGCCACCGCAGTGTAGGTATCGTTTTGAGCAACTGGAGCAGTGTTGGTTTGATCGGGTTCGGGTTCGGGTTCTGGTTCGGGTTCTGGTTCGGGTTCTGGCTCAGGTTCTGGCTCAGGTTCAGGTTCTGGTTCGGGTTCTGGCTCGGGTTCTGGTTCTGGTTCGGGTTCTGGCTCAGGTTCTGGCTCAGGTTCTGGCTCAGGTTCTGGTTCGGGTTCTGGCTCAGGTTCTGGCTCAGGTTCTGGCTCAGGTTCTGGTTCGGGTTCTGGTTCGGGTTCGGGTTCGGGTTCGGGTTCGGGTTCGGGTTCGGGTTCGGGTTCGGGTTCGGGTTCGGGTGTTGGTTCTGGTGTTGGGCTTTCAGCATCTACAAGAGTCAAATTTACCGAACTTGCATTTGGGTCAATTGTATATCCCTCACCCGGTTGCAGCGCAAAATTTAAATCTGTTGCATCAGCATCTTCGTCATCAAAAATCGGTACAGTTATAGTTGCTGGCGATGCGGTAATCAGGAAATCAAAACCACTGGTGTCATCATTAGGCCTTACTAACCGCCCATTCTCGAATTGGGCTGCAAATACATCTAATTGACCCAAAGCATTTTCAGTCGGACTATCAATAGTAACGACCAAACCATCTGCGGGTATTGGCTCGCTTGAAGTGAGAGTAATAACGAGTTCGGTTCCCTGTTCTTCAGTCAGGACTGTGGGATTTGCACTGATTCCAATTGCCATAATTTGATTCTTAAAACTACGCGAATGTCAATATTTATACGGAAATGTTTTCTTATTCAAGGTACGGATTAAATTTCTTATATAACTTATTACGGTAAGTTGTAAATGTCCAAAAGACATAGAAACTACTCACGAAAGCTAGAATTAATTATTTCTTAATTCCAATTGGCTTACGTGTATTACCAGTCACGAAAATTATATAAGAGTTGAACCGCACATGATATACAGATGCAAATCAAAGGTTGTAGAATTAGTCTTTTCTTCTTAACCTCTGCCCTAAACTAAAAATTATGTTCATAAAACAATAATACTTTTGCGTCAATATTTCAATACAATCGGAATCCCAATCGATCGCAAATCAATGCTCTCTCCTTGAACACTATAGTCAAATGTCAACTCTAATAATGGAGAAGAATTTTGTTCTATCTCTATAATTCCATCTCTTTGCAGCATGGAAATGGGATTGGTAAGAAATCCGGGTTTGCTGATTGCAATACAAGTATTTGTCACTTTTGTAATGCCCAAGGGATGATTTATCAACTTTTGATGAGATTCAAGCAGAGGATTAAATATAGCTGATAAAGAAACGGATTCAGGAATCATAAAACATAAAGGTTCTGTTCGAGCAGCGAGGTTAGAAGCCGCAAAATTAATAAATTGCTCTGAGGCTTTATGGTTTAAACCACTCGAACTATATTCGGGATGAACAAAATTAGGCTTTTGATGAAGGGCAATCCCAAAGGGAGAAGCAGCTTTTTCTGGGGAATAAGCACGAGCCATAAAGTCGATCCCCGAACGCATAGCATATATTTCCGCCATCACTTGATCTTCAACCCAGATTAATTCTATATAGGTATTTTCAAAAAAAATAACTGTCGAAGCAGTCCCTTGTTGTGGATGATAGGTGACGTTATCGCTACAGATTAAACCCAAGTCTTTTAAAAATTGTTTATCGGGTGCGGTTTCAAGACAGACAAAAATATGATCTATTTGAAGCAAGGTTTCATTAATTAGTAATTGTGTCATTTTGATTTATTGTTGATTTTTTATTTCAGTTCAACTACTACGAAGCCTATTCACCCTTTAGATAGCTAAAGCGGATGTACCGATTACGTAAATTTATGTGTATTTTTTATTTATTTTTTATCAAAAATATTTTCTGAATGCTTGTAATCATAAATTATTCTTATTTATTTGACATGATTAACTCCGAAAATTATTAACAAAGGCTGAGATTTATCTAAGACCGTATATAATCTCAGAGTATTCACTACAGCAGCTAGCCAAAACTAATAAATTATACCTGTATAATTATGAATGTACACGTGCATTTGCTACGTTCGATTGAAAAACATCGATCGAAAGTGTATGATTTGATTCAATTTCAAAGTTGTAGCTTGTAAAAAGTGAATTTGCAAAAATAAGTAAGTCGGCACAAATAAACCAAGCTATGTAACAGATTGTAAATTATCTTTAAACCCTTATTCCTACTGCCTACTCCCCCTAACCCTACTCCCTTGCCCGGCGTTACGATTTTCAACACCGACCTACTTATTGTGTTTGATATAGTTGCTCTAAATATACCTCCTTTGGATATAAATCTTTAGACATAGGTTGTATTTTTATTGTATAAATCAATATATTTGGAAAATTTTGATCGTCAATCTTATAAACAATTAAGAGAAAAATTTAAATAAAAATAATTCTCATTAACTTACGAAAGCGACTACTTGTCAACCCCGCCCTATTTTTTTTACAAAAATTATATATTAATCAAAACTTATGAAATGCTTTGCGATAGCTTATAACAAGGTGCATATTTTAAAGATAGGAAATCCCTTATGATCTAATAAATTAAGTTGGAGCTAGCCGTGAACAAATTGGATAAAAGCAAGCAGGTAACAACTTGTGTGTTTGATTACGAAGCGTTGACACCAGAGCAACGAAACTTAGTCATGCAAAGAACTGGTGAAATCCAAGAGCGTTTGCAGCGTTCGGCACAAGATATCTGGGAAATTGGGCAACGGCTAGCGGATGTACGCGCTCAACTCAAACACGGTCAACTTGATGCTTGGTTAAAAGCAGAATTTAACTGGAGTAGACGTACAGCATATAACTTCATAAATGTCTATGAAACTTTTGGCGAGCGTGCAAATCTTGCACAACTTGATATTGCTAGTTCTGCTCTTTATCTTTTAGCTGCACCATCTACACCTCAAAAGGTGCGGGAGGAGTATTTACTTAAAGCCAAGGAAGGAGAAAAAATTACCCATAAAGAATTAAGTTCGGACATTAAGCAGAAAAAGCAGAAATCTAATTCTCTTGAAGTTAAGCTCGAAGACGATACACCTGTAGCTAAAACACAATTGCCAACTGCTACTTCTATACCAGAAATTCTGCAATTAATTCCTCCTACATCTACAGTAATTGATGTTGAATCGATAGAAATAAAAGAACCAGAACCAAAGTTACCATTACCCAAACCCATTTCTGAGATCAAAATTGAAGCGGGTTGGTATGTATTGGAAGGACAGCATTTGATTTATTGCGGAGATACCGCTGCACCTGAGTTTCATTCTCATATACCCTACGTAAATTTAGCTGTGGCTGTAACTTCTGACTACTGGGATCACGATTGGTTGATTGAGCAAGCTAAAACGCTGATTGTTTCACAAGAGTCAGCATTAAAGCAAAATAAGTTAGAGCAGTTGATTGATGTGTTTTCTCAACCTGGGGATGCAATTGTGTTTCCGTGGCTGCCATACCCTGAAATGATTGCGATCGCGAATAAGTTCAATCGAAAAGTGATTGGGGGTGATGTTTCGCAAGAAAGGTGTCAGAAAGCGATTTTGGCTTCTGGTTTGGAATTTGCATCGGTTAAGTTGTGATCTCAAATTGGGCATTAGGTAGTTGGTAATTGGTAATTGGTAATGGGTAACTGGTAATTAGCCGGACTTGATATGACCCTTGGGTTTTAGTGAGATAAATATTTTTTATTGCATCATCCTTAAGGATAAAAGTATAAAAATATCGTGAAAATTGGTAGAAAATACTTAGTCATTTTATTCTTTTAATATAGTTATTGTAAATTATTTTTATTAAGTTTCGATCTTGAAAACCAAAACAGAACTTGAAACCTACTTATAGCAAAGCTTTAAGCAAGTAATTACTGGCTGCTTTCATTTCAAGATAAATGAGAAAATTATTACTAAGCTCAAAAAGATGCAAATGTATAAATCTATAGTTGGGTTTTCTGTGATTGTCTGCTCAACTTTGTTCGCAATGTCTTCTGCGAAAGCTGCTGATTTTTTGATGATTCCAGATTCGCAAAGCGATCGCGTTTTGCTATTTGACGATAATGATGGTTCGCTGGTAGACGATAATTTTATTGATGGTGCGGGTTTGTTTGCTACACCTTTAAATGCGATTCAGGTGAATCACGAAATTTGGGTTTCGGATCAAGTTGCCGATTCCATATTTAGATTTGATTTGCAGGGTAATTATCAAAGCGCGATTACAGGTGGTTTAGACAATATTCGCGGCATGGAATTTGTTGATAACAAGGTATACGTATCCAATTCGGGAACAGATAATAATGCTCCTGGGGAAGCGGTAGTTACCTTCGACACGAATGGAAATAACTTAGGCTCCTTTGCTACGGGAGATCCTTATGACGTGCTTTCCTATAACGGGGAACTGTTAATTAACGATATTAACCGCGATTCTGATGGTGGTGAAGATATCGATCGCTATAGTTTGGATGGAAATTTCGTGAGTAATTTTCACGATTCAGACGGTGTAACTGGGATTGACTTTCCCCAACAGATGGCGGTTAAATCGAATGGTAATCTTATCGTAGGTGGATTTTCTGCTCCCGGTGGAATTTACGAATACGACGAAAATGGAAATCAAGTCGGCTTTTTCAATGGTGACAACGGAGTTGCTTTTCGAGGAATTCGAGGAGTTTACGAATTAGCTAACGGTAACGTATTGTGGACTGGTGGAGATGGAGTTGTTTCCACTAACTTAGAAACGGGTGAATTTACAGATGTTTTCACGGTAAACACTCCCGATTTATTACCAGAAGCAGATTATCGCCCCAGCGCTCGCTACATTGAAAAAGTTTCGATTTCAGATAAAGCTGCTAGAGTACCAGAGCCAGGAACAGTTTTAGCTTCGCTGTTGTTTGGTGTGGTTGGTATGGTTAGTAAATTAAAGGGAATAGGGAGAAAATAGGTTCGTAGTTGCGCTTCAGCGCCAAATATGTAGCATCAGAAAGTGAAAATGTTACTACTGGTCTGTCCCCGGCCATTCTGATGGGTATTTCTACGTTCGTAGTTGGGACTTTAGTCCTCCGGAGCGATAAATCGCCAACTACAAACCCCTTAAGATTAATGGGACAGACCAGTAGTGGTCTGTCCCGTTAGTTTTGACGGGTAATTTCATGTTCGTAGTTGGGACTTTAGTCCTCCGGAGCGATAAATCGCCAACTACAAACCCCTTAAGATTGATGGGACAGACTACTACTACTAGACCACAATAAATATGATGGGTAACATATTCGTAGTGCGAGCATCTTGCACGAAGCGCGTTCCCGAGCGAGCAAGATGCTCGCACTACGAATGGGTTACCCAGCAAAACTTATGTGGTCTAGTAGTAGTACTCCGCCACATTAATTCTGAGGGGTGACACAATGATATTTGTAGGTTGGGTTGAACGAAGTGA
>JBCCLY010000041.1:0-12403 GCA_039026655.1 Cyanobacteria bacterium P01_C01_bin.38
CTCAAAAGACCTACCCCGCACCAATCCCGGAAGAATCAGCAGCGGCTTCCTAAGACGCTACCAACACGCCGAACTCGGTGGATGGTGGGTTAGCGGGCTAGACCCCTACAACAACTGGGAGCGGATGGTATGGGGACGATTTAAGCCCACACACCCGCGAATTGACTCAAAAGGCAGATTCATCAAATACGAGTCGCCGCCCAAAATCCCTAACCGAGTCACCTACTTCGATGTCCCCGATTGCATTTGGGACAAAGTAGCCAAACGGTACGGAATCAAGCGGTACAATTCCCCCCTAGCCTTGCGTCTCCGCGATAGGTCACGTCCGCTAAACTTCTGGGAATGGGTACTGGCACACCCAGAAATCCCCATAATCCTGTGCGAAGGCGAAAAGAAAGCCGCTGCTTTGTTAAGCCTGGGATTCGTGGCTATAGCCCTCCCCGGTATTTGGAACGGGCGGGTTGGCAAGAAAGACTTTGACGAGCGCTTGCATCCCGACTTGATGCCCCTAGCGCAACCGGGACGTAAAATCCAAATTCTTTTCGACCACGAAACCAAACGCAAAACCCGGTGGGCAGTCTTCCAAGCCACCATTCGCACCGGAAAGGCTCTAGAAGCCGTCAAATGTCAATCTGAGGTCATATTACTTCCAGGGCCAGAGAAGGGCGTTGACGACTTCGCTAGCGCCCGGAGAATGGACGCTGACTTTTTACTCACAGCCATCATCGACGATGCCAAGTCGCTCGACGATTATCGGCGCTCATTCTTCATCAGCAACCGGGGACTAAGCAAAAAATATCCAGCAGATATTCGAGTTAATGTCAAGTACTTATCCGAGGTCATAACACTTCCCAATTCAGGATTGGTTGTGCTGTGGAGTGACGTGGGAACTGGTAAAACCGAATTGCTCAAAAAATGGCTTGAAGAACATCCAGAAGTACGTTTTCTCAACAACGGGCATCGGGTTAACTTGCTCAAAAACTTAGCGGAGCGTCTCAAAACCGAAATGTACTCGGATTTGAGTTATGGGGACTTAGCTAAAGCCAAAGCCCTGAGCATTACCATTGACAGTCTTTACAAGCTCAACACGGAAATGCTGGAATACGGCTGCGTGTTTATCGACGAAGCTTGTCAGTACCTCACCCACCTGCTACACAGCAAAACCTGCAAAAAACACCGGGCGCAAATTTTAGAAGTACTGGAGTACATCGTCAGAAATGCGCCCTTGGTGGTGATTGCTGACGCGCATATGGATGACGTGACGGTGGACTTCTTCCGAGCAATACGTGAAGGGGAAAAACCCAAAATTATCGTTAACGAGTGGAGAAATGGCGACCGACCAATTTTCTGGTACGAAGGTAGCAACGAAAGTGCCGTAGTTGCTCAAGTTGCCGCAGCGCTCATGAGGGGTGAGAAGGTTATGGTGGCTTCCGACTCCAAGAAATTTGTCAAGAAACTTGAAAAATTGTTAACGATGCCGTTGCAGTTTACAGAGGAGTCAACTGAATCGTCTTCTTCCAAAACCAGCCCCAAAGCCAAGAAGGCAGGTTCTACTGCAACTAAATCCTCTACCAAGACGCAGCGTTCCAAAGCCCAAACTCCGACTAACTCCAAAACATCAGATTCAGATAAAAGCCCAATAAAAATTTGGTCAATTCACTCCGACAATTCCGGTAGCGAAGAAAATGTTGCCTTCATCAAGGACATTTCTAACTCTGTAATGGACGTAGATGGTCTTCTAGTGTCCCCTAGCCTGGGAACTGGGGTGGATATACCTAATTACCATTTCGATGCCGTTTACGGCGTTTTTCACGGGGCTTCTCAAACGGCGACGGAATGCGTCCAACAACTGTACCGCTATCGTCCCAAAGTCCCAATTCACGTTTGGGTGGCTCCCAGACCTCCTTTTGGCTATAAAGAAACGTCAGCAGCCATCATCAAGAAGCGGATGCTGCAAACTAACGAAATTACCGCTTTTGTGCTGCAAATTGACCGAGAAACTGGCAAGCGAGGAGTTGAGAAAGATTGGGCGTTGGATGCTCATTGTAAAATTCAAGCGCAGCGTCACCAGTCAATTAACAACTTGCGTGCAGATTTACGCAATTTGCTGTCAGAAATGGGTAATCAAATCATCCCAATGGGTACGGATGAAAATTATCGGACGCGGGAAGGTCTGAAAAATGCTGGGGATGCAATCGAAGCTGCTTATCGTGCTGACGTAGCCAAGGCTAAAGACATTTCCAAGAGCGAATATCGCGCTCGTCAAACTAAAGATTACCTCAAACCGGATGAAGCAGTTGAATACGAAAAATTCCGTATAAAAGATGCTTACGGGATGGAAGTAACTGAAGAGTTGGTTGAAAAAGATAAGTCCGGAAAATTAATTCGCGCTATTACTTCTTTGGAAGCAGTAATTGCCTCCCCAGAAGGTACTATTACCGACCCGGAAACGGGGAAAATATACCCCTTACCTCCTGAAGTCGTAGCAGAGAAAGACCGCTCCGAACGAATGAATTTACCTTTATGTATGGATTGGGGAAATTATTCGGCACAGTGGTTAGCTCGGTCTACTTTGGGACTGCCAAATATTCTTCAACGCTTAATTAATGGGGAAGAAGTTACATCTCGTGACCCCGAGTTGGTGAAAATGACCAACTTTGCTATGCAATGTGCGCCCCATGTTAAAGCAATTTTAGGATTTAAGGTTCCAGAAAAATGCACGCCAATATGGTTGTTAGCAACTTTAATTGACCAATTGGGGTTGAAACTTGATAACCATAAAGTGGGACCAAAAGGCAAGCAAGTTAAACATTATTTACTGAGAGCGGAAGAATGGGAATTTGCTCAGCACGTAATTAAGTATCGGGAGAACAAACGTAGTGTTTTAGAAGAAAGAGCGCGTCAAACAGCAGAAGAAGAACGACGATATCAAGCTGGAATAGAAGCCCAGTACGGAGTTTCACCTCCACCAGACCCCGTATCCACCCCCCCCCCTAATGGTATAAGGAATTCCCCATCGGGAGGGGTGGATACTACCGCTCAGAATCAGGAGAATTTTGAGAAAATTGATAATTCCTCTCCTATATATGAAGTCAGCGGGGATTTGGAACCCAATGACGGGGACAGTACTCCGATTCAAACCAGTCTTCAAATGCTAAGGAAAGCAATTGTTGGGGGTGTAGAAGCGGTTCTCGCCACTATATGCTCTTGGACTTCCGAGCGACGGTGGTGTGCGGTGCTGCTGTTGGAGGAAGTTGCTGAAGGTGAATTACGTAATTTGGAGCAAATGATACCAAGCTTTTATGCGTGGTTGAGTGAATTTTCTAGTTAATTAGTAAATTTACATTGCTCAATTTATTTAACGTCAACAGTAATTGATTGACGTGCAGGATTCCTTTGTCTAAAAAATCGTAAGTAACTTCTTGAAATCGGGAGTTTATTGCTTTCGATTATTCTTAGCCATAGGGCAGGCATTTCCTCCTCAAAATCTTTATCATCAAAGTTATTGATATCTTTCCTATAAATTTGGCGTTACCGAATTTAGCAATGAATTATGTTTATTTACAATTTCGTATTATCAAAACTTTTATTTAGATATTAAATTTAACTTCTCTAAATAACCCAAATTTTATAAAAGAAGGAAGGAGTTAGGAGGAAGGAGGAAGAAGGTAATATATTTTTAAAAACTTTAGTTATGAGTCTAAAACTCATTAAGGAAAAAAACAATATTTTAAGGCGCATAGCGCGATAAATATTTACGTCCTTGTTCCAATCTCACGTTTTAAAACGTGAGTTCTTCTTCCTTCTTCTCTCTTACTTCGTGAATTAACTCATATTTTGATTCATCAACATCAAAATTTTATAATTAGGTTACAGTTTAATAAAGTATATATTAAAATACTAATGATAATTTTAAAAAATATATTAAAACTATTTATAAATAATAAATAACAGTTATAGAAATAGGGCGAAATCTATCTATGACTATTTAAACTTATAAATGCTAATTATTAATTACTATCAATTATATTGCTGTGAATAACTATGTAGCTATTTAAACTTAATTTAATTTATTACAATTAAATATCAAGTATCCTTTGTTTTAGGTATCAAAAAGATACTTGACATTCAATTAGTCTTTTAATTGAGCTGTAAGTATACCAATAGTTTGTGGAATTGTTCTAGGAAATCTAGTGGAAAGATATTCAGACTTATTGCTCCTTAGTGAAGTAGAACTAGCACTATCCATTACAATAATTTCAGATGCACCAAATTTCTCAAGATTTTCCTTTGCTTCATTATTTTTTAATTTTTCATCTCTTGAAGTAAGAATTAATACTGTTTCATGACCATTACGAAAGTCACTATCTTTGATACCAAGAAAAGTTTTTCCTGATTCATCTGAACCATTATAATTATCATAATTAAAACCAGTAAGAACATCTGGAGCAGAAAAATTGTCATTAATAAATTTATTACGTTCAAATGGATTTATGCTTACCGTTCCCTCTGAAATTTCAAAGGTTTTAAGCCGGTTATCATTTTCATTATTAGCACCTAAGCTGATTACTTTTCCATCAACTTTAAGAGGGTAAGATAGTTGTGTTTCATCAGAAGGAAAATTATTCCACCAGTCTTCTTCAAAAAATTCACCGTTAATTATAGAAAAGGCTTGCTCATTATTTTGTTTAAAATCTTTCCAAGCGTCTTCAATACTTTGACGTTCAAAATACGGACTTTCACCTTCAAGATTACTATCTCCATGAAGTAGAGCTAAAGATGCTCCTGTACTTAAATCCACTGATTGCAAATAACTATCCTCATTATCTCCATATAAAGCAACCCCCGCTTCAGATTCAATTAATTGATACCCAGGCAGAATTTCCTTCCACTCATTTGGATTAATTTGAACATTCTTCTGGTTTGCAGATGCGCCAGCACCATTTAAAATAGTAGCTGCGCTGACAGATTTAGCACCATTAGTATCTTTAGGAAGAGCCTCAAGTTTTATAATTCGTGGCATTGAATCCCGATTTCTCTTTTCATACCATAAGGTAACTGTCTGCTGCCCAGGGTTTGTATTTACTTTTCCTTCCCACCTATAGTTACCCCAGTCAATAGTAACCTTATGCTCTTTACCTTCATTTCCTGGTTCAACTTCAATAGTTGTCCAGACTGCTCCTATGTATTCTTTTGAGTCAGTATGTTTTCCAACTTTTGGTTTCAAGTCATACTCGAATTCATCTATTCCAAAATCGTTGTCTCTGCTAAGATTACTGCCAATATGGTCATATTCGCTACTTAAACCACTTGTACCGGAAGCCTCTCCTTTACCGTATTTAATGGGAACATAATCACCATTTGTTTCACTATCGTAGTATTTATCAATAAAAACCTTACCTATATTCTCACCACTAGCCTCTCCTGCATCTTTAGTAATGAGATATCGACCATTTTTACCTGTCTCATTGTTTTCTGATTTAGGGTCTTCATAAGTATCTACCTGATACTTTCCTGGTTCTGCAAAAACCCAACCTGTGTAATAGTCGCTTTCTACATCGTTCTCACCATTAAAAAAGTAAGTGAATTCATATTTGTGAGTTTTTGGTGTTGGAGTGGGTTCTGGTTCTGGTGTTGGAGTTGGTTCTGGTGTTGGAGTGGGTTCTGGTTCTGGTGTTGGAGTGGGTTCTGGTTCCGGTTCTGGTGTTGGAGTTGGTTCCGGTTCTGGTGTTGGAGTTGGTTCCGGCTCCGGTTCTGGTTCTAGTAAACTACCTATCGATTCATCCTCCATCAAATTCTTACCAATATCTTCATTACGCCAATTGCGGTTGGGGTTTATCAAAGTTTCCATAGAAGGTGCATTACCAACTGCTCCTTCCATATAGAAAACAAAGTCGTTAAAGTCTTTATCGGTTCCGCTATTGGCACTCAAGTCTTCCATTGCCCAAATGCTGCCAACGCTAGTTATATTCTTGACTTGTCCGATATGAAAGGCTTTTTGGGGATTTGCGGGAGCAAGAGAGAATATCGGTTGCTTGTTTCCACCAATTGCTGGATTATCCAATAACTCTTGCATGGTGCCGTCGGGAACTAGCATTAGACCAAATTGGTCGCCTGGATTCATCTCGAAAGTCTTAAGTCCTTCGTATTTACCAGTGGTGTAGTCCGCGTCTTCGGTCGTATATCTTGCACCTTCTGTTTGTTCGGAAATAACTATGTGGCCTTCTGTGGAATTTGAAAGCGCCCGTCGAGATGCTTCTTCAATGAATTCATTAGAACCTATTTCATATTTACCTAATCCAGAGAGGCTGAATATACCAAATTCTCCTTGGTGAGCACCACCGTTAAGCAAATAATCAAAACCTACTTCGCCGGTATCACTTACTGTATAAGACCCAAGGTTGAATGAAGGGTTGTCGATTGTTGCACTTTGAGGCTCTATATCTAAAGTTACATCTTCTATTGAAGGTGATGCGCTAGAACCTTCAAAATAATTGTTCGTATTTAGCGCGGTCGAGTAGTCTGGAGCGTTTTGAAGAATGGGATTAGCGCTAAGTACTGTTTCTAAAGGATTACCGGCGTTAAAAGCATCTTCCGAAGAATTAAACGTCATCTTGGTATTTTCCCTGTTATTTTCAAGTATTTTTATACGAACGGAAAATGATATTAGTGATAAAAATGAAAAAAATATGTGATTTTTATCACTAATACGCAAGCTGCAAAAATTGTAATTACATAGAAGTAGTAATCATTAAAACAAAGATAAGGACTGCATCTCTTCGTTAAAATGACTTTCTAGCGGCAACTTCTACTTCATCATTCATATGGTGAAGTACTAACTGGTGGTCATAACTGTTTACTCAAAAATAGTGTATTTTTTCTGCTTTACTCATATAGCTGTTTTTACGCAAAAAGTTTAGTAGTAATTTTACTTATGCGTACTACCATGTTCAGCTTGGTGATTTCGGAAAATTAGAATTAAATAATTTATACTGCTTGCATAGCAATATGGTGTCCAGTTTTTACAAAAATGAATATGGATTGGTTTTATAACAACGATTTGCGTCATTTCGACTCAATGTCTGCCTACTAAACATTGAGCCGAAATGTTCTATTCAGCTACCCAAGCACAATCGCCACTCCAACCCCAATATTTGATATCATTACCTCCTTCCCAATTCGTTTTATAGAGTTCGTTACCGTTTTCATCGATTGCTACTACTCGTATGTGCATTGATGTGCTTACATAATCGCGACCTATGTATGCTCCGTAAACGGGCACTATTTCACCTTCAGCATAAAGATTAGAATTGTTTGTACCTATCTCAGCTCTTACCGTTTTCCATTCCAATCTGTCTTGTTCAGTAGCAGCAAAGCGAGTACAAGCCAAGTCATTATTTGTTTTACCAGCTATTTGCACTTGGTAGGAATAACTATTTCTGACAGGTACGAATCTTAACTGGTAATTACCAAACCAATCTCGCTTAAGCCAAACTCTAGATGCGAATACATTATCAAATCCAGCTGCAATAGCAGGAGAGACTAAGCAAGATATACCAATTCCAACTGTTGCTAAAAAACCAAGAGTCTTTTGCATTTGAGAAAAGTACATATTTACCTCTTATTTGTGTTGGGCTACGACTTAGTAAACTCACCACTTAAGTCTGAGAGTTAAGATAAGTTATTTATTTCGCCCAAGTAAGTTTCACGCAAAATATCTGTAAGCCTGATATAATCGGAATTACAGCCTTGGGAAAGTAAATTTACTTGGGAAAAACCTTGGGAAAACGAAGTTTTTTAGTAATTTTTAATTTCTGCAATGACCAGTAAAGGACGGCATCTCAGCTGGAAGGCGGGTAAAGAGAATGCGAAAATACTTGTTGAAGCTTTATACTGTTTTGCTTATGGGGATTTAGATTCAATTCCTGAAGCGACATACCTTAAAACAAATATCAAGTATCGCTGGGAAGAAAAAAACTTATGGGTGACAAAGGCGACACTTGATGACCTGTCTAATTTAACAGAGCAACATGGTCAAAAGCTGGAGAAAGAGCTAATTCGCAATGCTCTTCATTGTTTAAAAGCTCTGAGCCTTTTGGAGGATAAGCGTGGTGAAAGCAACTCGAAGACAAAAACTAGTTCCCCTGATTGGAACTTTGTACTGAAATTAAAATATCAGGAAAAACAAGAAAACTTGTATTGGCTGTTTGGTAGAAAGGATGGGGAAGGAGAGTGGGAATGTCTTAAAAATAATGAAGATGAAGCTTCACAATCCAATTTACAAAAAACCTTCTTACCTGTAGCTAACTCTATAGATATACCTCTTTGTCCTTATCGCGGGCTATATGCTTTTCAGGAAGAAGATGCAGATTTCTTCTTTGGTCGAGATATATTTATTAAAGAATTAGTGACAGCAGTCCAAAAAAAGCCTTTAGTCACAGTGATTGGACGCTCTGGCAGTGGCAAGTCTTCTGTAATATTTGCTGGACTTATCCCTAAGCTACGGCAACAAGGGTACTGGTTATTTGCGAATTTCAGACCTGAGAATCGTCCTCTTTATAATTTAGCCAGACAATTAAATAAGTTGCTAATACCCCAGTGGGAAAGAAAGAGTCAACATGATCAACGGAAGGAGACAAGAAAATTAGCTAATGACCTTCGGGATGATGATAATGCTTTACAAGATGTGATTGCAGACATCTTGTCAAATCAGCATTCTACTCGTCTGCTATTAGTTGTCGATCAGTTTGAGGAACTGTACACCATTAGCCCAGAAGATGAACGTCAACCTTTTTTAGATCAACTTTTAAGAACCATTCAGGTATTTTCTGCTAAACAAATACCAGATTTAGTCGTAGTGTTGACTTTACGAGATGACTTTGTAGGACACGCTCTTGATTCTTCTCTAGGAGAAGCATTACAAAAGTTCAAAACAGAATTTTTATATGCTATGACCCGTGAACAGCTTCAAGAAGCGATTGAAAAGCCAGCTGCAAAGCGGGATGTAATTATAGAAGATTGTCTGACTGAACGCATTTTAGATGCTGTTGTGGGAGAGCCTGGGATATTACCGTGTATGGAGTTTGCCCTAACACAGCTATGGGAAAGCCTAAAGTCATCAAATACAAAGAATAACAAACTTTTGCTGAATCATAGGGCGTACATGGAAATTGGTGGTGTAGAAAAAGCTTTAGCAAATCACGCAGAGTGCGTATTTGAAGAACTAGATGATGATCGACAGCAGCAAGTAAAACAAATTTTTATTCAATTAGTTAATTTTGGAGAAAAAACTCAAGATACTCGCAGGTTAGCAACCCGTACTCAGGTTGGAGAAAATAACTGGGATTTAGTAAAGTATTTAGCTGATAAACGATTAGTTGTAACTGGACGAGATGAAGTAACTAAGGAAAAAACAGTTGAGGTTGTTCACGAAGCATTGATTCGAGGATGGGATAGTCTACGTTTATGGATGGAAGAAAATCATAAATTTCGTACTTGGCAAGAACATCTTAGGATTGCTATCGAAAGGTGGAAAGCAATAAACCATGATGAGGGGGGCTTATTGCAAAAAGCATTGTTAGCAGAAGCAGAGGATTGGTTAAAAACTCGTAGCGATGAAATAACTTCAAACGAAAAGGAGTTTATCAAAAAAAGTCGAGAATATGAAGATCGAGGAAGAAAATTTCAAGAAGAGTTAAGAATAAAGGCTGTATTTTCTGAGATTAATGCACTTGTTTCATTATCCCAATCGGAAATTTCACTCTCCCATCAACTCGAAGCCTTGGTAGCTGCTGTAAAAGCTGGCAGAAAATTGCAGGAAGTAGAATCCCCAACTGAGGAAATGAAACGGCGAACTGTGGATGTTTTGCAACAAGTAATTGATGGTATCCAAGAACGAAACCGATTAAAAGGACATGATGACAGGGTTTTTTGGGTGACTTTGAGTCCTGATGGTAAGACGATTGCATCTGCTAGCGCCGATAAAACGGTAAAATTATGGAGTTTGGATGGTGCTTTATTGCGAACCTTTGAAGAGCAAAAGGATGGGGTTTATGGGCTGAGTTTCAGTCCTGATGGTAAGACGATAGCTTTCGCCAATGAAGATAGAACAGTAAAGCTCTGGGGAATAGATGGCAAACTTTTGCAAACCTTTTCTGATCATCGTGAAATAGTTAATAAAGTGTGTTTCAGTCCTGATGGTGATATGCTTGCCTCGGCTAGTGATGACAGAACGGTAAAGCTTTGGACGCTGGACGGAACGCTTCTACAAACTTTAGAGCATGATGATATGGCTTATGGTGTAAGTTTCAGTCCTGATGGTAAGACGATAGCTTCAGCAAGTCTCGATAAAACCATCAAACTTTGGCAGCTCGATGGTACGCTTATGCAGACATTTACGGGACATTCCATTAGTGTTAATAACGTGAATTTTAGTTCCGATAGTCAAATGTTAGTCTCTGCTAGTGCTGACAAAACAATAAAACTATGGAAGAGTGATGGGGAATTAGTACGAACATTAGAAGGTCATGAGAAGGAAGTCCTTAGTGTATGCTTTAGCCCTGATGATCAATATATTGTTTCTGCCAGCAATGATAGAACAGTACGCTTGTGGCGAGTTGATGGGTCATTAATTCAGGTATTTCAAGGGCATAACGAAGGGGTTACAGCAGCAAGTTTTAGTCCTGATGGAAAAACAATTGTTACAGCAAGTAATGATAGAACTATCAGACTTTGGGAAATTAATAAGCGATTTTTACAGCACGATGATGATGTTAGATCGGTCAATTGCGATTCATCAGGTAAAGAAATTCTTACAGCAAGCGATGATGGAACTGTTAGGCTTTGGAATATAGATGGCACACTTTCAAAGACTTTTCAGAATCATACTGATAGAGTAAACTATGCGAGCTTTATTTTTGACGAAGAACTTATTGTTTCATCTAGTACTGACAGAACTGTTAAAATTTTTCATCAAGATGGAACTGTACTAAAAGCATTTAACCATGAAGATAGTGTCAATAATATAAGTTTTAGTTATAGTAACCAAGTAATTGCCACATCAAGTCCTGATAAAAAAATAAGATTTTGGCAATTAAATGGCATTCTCAAAAATGTTTTTGATGCTCATAGTGACCGTATATGGTGTGTAAGTTTCAGTCCTGATGGGAATACATTAGCATCAGCAAGTTCTGATAAAACTATAAAACTTTGGGATTTAGATAGTCGTCTGATACGAACTTATACGGGACATCAAGATAGAGTACTTGATGTAAGTTTTAGTTTTGATGGTAAGAAATTAGTATCAGCAAGTCGTGACAGGAAAGTGATACTGTGGGATATAGAGGGTTCAATTATTAACGAATTTGAAGAACATAGTGATGCTGTAAATAGTGCGACTTTTAGTCCAGACGGCTCAATGATTGCTTCAGCAAGTAATGATAAAACTGTAAAAGTTTGGGGAATTGATGGCACTTTGCTAAGAACATTCCAAGGACATAAAGATACAGTGACTGATGTTATTTTCACTCCAAGTTGCCAGTTACTAGTATCAGCAAGTCGTGACAGAACAGTAAGAATTTGGCGACTTGATGGCACAGAAGGTAATTTAGATATTGATTCTCAGTTAAATAATTTATTATTACGAAGTTTTAATTGGTTAAAAGACTATTTAAATAGCAATCCTAACATCGCTGAGGAAATTCGACATTAACGGTGGTACTGTGGTCGGGAGCAAAATTATATTGCTAAAATAAACCCTTTATAATCGGACGTGAGTCTTACAAAGCATCCGACTTAATCAAGTTATTTAAAATTCCTATCCTGAAATTTACATTAAGAAAAATTAGTAGCCCATGCGTGCTGCTCAGATGTATTCGCTTTTCCCTACAATGTGCTAACAGTAACAATAAGCATCATTTAATAAAACAGCAGCCCCCTTTCATAAATTAACAGCAATAATTGACACATAACCAGTTATCTTTAAAAGAGAATGGGGGCAGGTCACTTAAATTACTTATGACCAAAATCATCGCTATCTTTAACCAGGCTGGGGGGGTCGCCAAAACCACCCTAACCCAAAACCTGGGCTATCACCTAGCACGCAGGGAACACAAAGTCCTGCTCATAGACATGGACCCGCAAGGTTCCTTAACAATTTTTATGGGCTTAGTTCCCAGAGAATTGGAGAAATCTATGTATGATGCCATAGTCGAAGAACAACCCCTACCAATTTACGAGGGGATTCACGGCATGGACTTGGCACCGACTAACACAACCCTTAGTACGGCGGAAATGCAATTAGTCAATGCTGATTTACGAGACTTTCGCCTCAAATACGCCATTGAACCAATTCAAGAAGATTACGACTTTATTTTGATAGATTGTCCTCCTAGTTTGGGACTGC
>JBCCLY010000042.1:0-12165 GCA_039026655.1 Cyanobacteria bacterium P01_C01_bin.38
ACAGACATAAAATTATTTGGGCTTATGAAAATGGTAGAAAATTGAAATCACGATTAATGAAAAAATACGGTAGTAGTTTAACAAATATTACCGATTTATCAAAAAAAGGATTGCAAGAGCTTAAAGAAGATTTGCTTACTAATACCAATAATTTATCTACTTATGTAAGAGATATTAACGATTTAGATATTCAAAAGCATACCGTAGAAATTAATCTGTATAACTACGATATAATATGCGAACATAAATTTTATAACGCAGATTTTTTAGAATCATTCAGTAAAATAGTCAAAGATAAATATAAAATACAATTAGAAAAAGATTATCTCAGCTTAAACCCAGATTTAGCAATCTTAGAAAACATGACTTCTACCATTCGCGGTATGGTAGAAATAGAGCAAGCAGAAAAAGATCGTAATCTCAGCAATACAGTAGCTATTTTTGCAGTAGGATTAGCAACAAGCCAGCTAACATCTTCTATTATTCTTGCTCAACAACCTCCAGCTCAAGACATTTACTTTTATCAAACAAAAGCATTTAGATGCAGTTTGCTCGCTGGTGTAATTGCTAGTGTATTTATTTGGGCAATTATTCGTTTTATTCGCCTTTTACAACGTAAGAAATAATTTATTAATCATCGATTATCAATAAACAATTAGCATTTGTACTCTTTCCCAATAAAACTACTCCATAATTCAGCCCACGAAGGTGGGCTTTGTAATTGTAGCCCCACCCTTCCAGGGTGAGGGCTTTTTACTCCATCACATTAATTTTCAGGAGTTAAGGCTTGTAAAAAAACCGCAGAGAGCGCAGAGAGCGCAGAGGAAGAGAATAAAGAGAATTAATTCGAGAAAAACTAAATTGATTTTCAGGGGTTTGTTTTCTTCCAAACGTCGGGAGCATAGCACTGCTACGTCTCTACAACCAGCCCACGAAGGTGGGCTTCGCAATTGTAGCCCCACCCTTCGAGGGTGAGGGCTAATCCAAAAACCATCCGTTACCAACCATCCATTACCAAAACCACCCAAAAACCATCCGGTACCAACCATCCATTACCAAAACCACCCAAAAACCATCCGTTGCCAAAATCATCCGTTGCCCAAACCCCAACTAATTCCGCTGTCTTTCTCTCTTCAAAGAATCAACCGAATCATTTATCGATTTAACCGCTTGCGAAGAAATATCATACTCCGACTTTCTCATAACTTCCAAAGTCTTTTCAAAATCCTTAATCGCTTGATTCAATTCTTTGTCAGATAAGCTACGTGACTTCGTTTGCGTATTTAGCGCCAGATTGCTCAAAGCAAAAGCAGCATCGTTACGAATCCATTTTGATTCATTCTGTAATGCTTCTCGTAACAAAGGCAAGGCAACTTTGGTATCTCCACCTAAATTCGCTAAAGCAGTCGCAGCAGTGTAGCGCACCTTTGAGTCTTTATCGTATAAAGCTACCCTCAAAGCTGGCTCGGCTATTTTGGCTTGATTTCCCATTCCACCTAATGCACGCGCCGCATTAACTCTGGCTTCTGTATTTTTACTTCTTAATACTTGAATTAAAGTTGATATTACGTTGTTAATTGTTGTATTAACTGTTTGCGGATTGGCTTTTTCGTTTATCTGTGCGGATGCTGTGGTGATAAATGGTGAGGAGAAGCACAGCAATGTTACAGATATGGTAGAAGCCAAACTATAGCTAACAAATTTTACGAAATCTTTCACCGAGCAATTAAAGTAAATGCTTTTCATTCAACTTCTGTATAACATTATCAGTACTGTTATACACTTAACACTTATGTATCTGCACCCCAGTAATAATACTGATTTTCAGCTTTAGCCTTACTTACGTCTGGTATTCATCAAACAAGATATTTAAAAATTACTTTGAGTAAATCCTTTTTCCCAAAAGGCTTTGTAATGTAATCCGATGCTTTCACCATTCTGGCTTTTACCCGATTGATAATTCCTTTTTTCCCCGTCACCATAATTATCGGCGTTTCTTTCAAAGCCGAATGTTTTCGCAACAAAGTACATAACTCGTATCCATCTAATGTTGGCATGGTTATGTCTAATAAAATTAAATCTGGCTTTGAGCGGATTACTTGCATTAAAGCTTTTAATGGATCGTTAATGCCAATTACAGAAAAAATATTATCATCTAAATACATTTTGATGGCATTTACCACCGCTTTACTATCATCTATACAGACAATCGTGTAAGTTTTGATATCCTCTTCTTGTTGATAATCATCGTAACTATGATTTTTATTCAACAAAGAATTTTGTTGAGAAACTGCTATCTGAGATTTTTTAATGAAGTTGAGATAGTGGATTTCATCATTTTCATGCTGAGAATCATCCTCGTCATCATAATCTGCAAAATTTATAGTAGTGCTTAATGAGCTTTCTTTATTATCATATAAATCTTTTTCACAATTAGAATTTATGTAAGGTTGGGATAATTTTAAATTTTCATTACTATTATTTTCATCATTGAATTCTGCATAACTTTGATCGAAATAATCATCGTCATCTTTCAAATTCTCAAACAAATCTTTATCTTCCGTATCCCGAGAATCTTCTGTTTGATATTGCTCGTTAAAATCACGCCTAAGATAATCTTGTAAAGATAGTTGATTATTTTGCATATCTAATTGACTCGGTTTTAAGTTATTATTAAGAGTACTTTAGCTAAGTAAAGAAAAGTTAAAAATATCTAATAAATCATCAACTTTATTCTTCAAATAGCTGCTAGCACAAACTAAGGGTTCCTTATAGTAGTCCTATTTTTTATCGTAGAACATTTAATCGGGAACTTCGAGCCGAATCATACAGGGAGTTTGAAAATTGTAAAATCATCGCTAAACTTTAGAGCAATACAGTTAGGAATCGTCGTAAGTTACATAACCCTATCACTAAAGTCTTACAAATAACATAGCGTTACTTACTTTTTTCGGAAAAAATTTGTGAACTCATTAATTATAATCATTTCAAAGTCTAAACCTTCATTTTTCAAAGTATCACTTAATACAATAACCATTAGCCCTAAAACTCAGGAGCTTGGCGATCGCCTTGTTGATAATTGTTGATAATAATCAAGATATTGGTTTCGACGCAGTACAAGGCTATTAAATAGCGTTGCAAGAAAATTAAATCATTATGGCTGCTCTTTAATTTAACCGACGTTAAGAATTAATATTGTATTTAATTGACTACTATCGAATTTTACTTTAAGTATCATTAACAACTTATTAAATCAATTATAAGCGATTATTTATTGTCTGAACTCGTAATAAAAAATTAAATTAGTCATTCGCACGAGAGAGTGTCTATATGCTCCTACTACCTACTTATTATTTGCTATTCCCCATTCCCTATCTAAGCAAAATGTTAAATTAATTTTGCACAAGTAATTATAGAGAAAATAATGATATCAGATCGGTTAATATCTTTAAAAGTAGAACAAAACAGTTCCCGTTTAGATAGCTATCTTTCGCAAAATAGCCCAGATTTATCGCGTTCGAGAATTCAACAATTAATTGAACAAGGGCACGTGCGACTTAATGGTAAAATTTGTAATTCTAAAAAAATAACTCTTAAACAAGGAGATTCTATAACTTTAGAAATACCACCAGTAGAACCTTTAGAATTACAACCCGAAGATATTCCTTTAGATATTTTGTACGAAGACGAACAAATACTTATTTTAAATAAACCTGCCGGTTTAGTTGTTCATCCCGCACCAGGGCATCCCAACGGAACTTTAGTTAATGCCGTTTTAGCTCACTGCCCAAATTTACCAGGAATTGGTGGAGTACAACGTCCGGGAATCGTTCACAGACTTGATAAAGATACCACCGGAGCCATCGCGATCGCCAAAACTGAAGTTGCCCACCACAGCTTACAAGCGCAACTTAAAGCTAAAACAGCGCGAAGAGAATATCTTGGCGTGGTATACGGTGTAACCAAAAAAGAAGCAGGCTCCATAAATTTACCTATAGCTCGTCATCCTAAAGAACGTAAAAAAATGGCGATTGTTCCCGTGGAAAAGGGTGGAAGAGAAGCACTTACCCATTGGCAAATAAAAGAACGTCTCGGAAACTATACGTTAATGCATTTTCGGTTAGAAACCGGACGTACCCATCAAATTCGAGTTCATAGCGCTCAAATTGGTCATCCCATCGTAGGAGATTCCGTTTATAGTTCCGGTCGTTCGGTAGGAGTGAACTTACCCGGACAAGCTTTACACGCTTGGAAACTTCAGTTAATACATCCTCTAACTAAGCAGTTAGTTGAAGTTGTTGCACCTCTTCCTCAAGTATTTTCGACTTTATTACAAGTTTTAAGACGACGCTAAGTAAATGGATAAAAAATAGAAAATACAAATTATGTTTAAGTAAGTCGGCACGAATAAAACGAGCCATGTAACAAAATGTAAATCAACTTCAAACCCTTACTCCTATTTCCTCTCTTGGAAAGTTGGTCTTGGGGGAGACCCCTAAGACCGCACTTTCCGCTATTCCCTATTCCCTGTTGCCTTGCCTTAATTACAATTTTCAACGCCAACCTACTTAAGTTTGTTTTAATCAAATAATATCAATCACAGACGTTTACAGTTCTTAAGCAACACCCAAATGTAAATTGTTTTTCGTCACTTTAACCGCCTAAAGTAGCTTTAAAAGCAACAAATAACGCATATCAAAGTTTCCTTACGCAGACATTTAATCTTATATCTACTTAAAGGTTCGTAGTTGGCGCTTTAGCGCTCTGAGGACTAAAGTCCCAACTACGAACTGTTAAAGTTGGCAATAATAGACAACTCAAAAAAAAGATGCCATTTGGCAGTTAACTTATTTCTAAATCCTCGCTTCGGTAACTGCTCACTGCTAACTGCTCACTGATTACTGTTCGCTAGTAACTTTTTCCTGAATCCCTTATATTTCAAGGCTTTTAGGGCTTTTCGACTCTTTGTTGCCATCAAAATATTTTCAAAAATTTACATTAAGCAAATGACTTGCTTTGTTAACAACTATTAAGAAGTTAACAAAAGGATGTAATTGTATCATGGTACTCAAATATCTGTTGTATATAGGGTTCTAAGATAGTTAAGAAAACCTTAAAACAAAACGAGTGAGCGTCTTTGAGCTATTTGATGAAGTTTTGTAACGAATAAAGTAAGCCTTTTTAAGGCAAATCTCTTATATGTGAAGGATTTGAGGTTTTTCTTATTGCAGTATCGCAATTTTTAATATTTCGTAACAAAATCTGCCCTTGTAGCAGTGTATAAACATATTTTGGAGGGGTTCAATAACAGGCACAATTTAAAAAAGACAATCAATTTGTAAAGGTTGTCTGTTTCTCATAAAATAAGCCAAGATTCTCATATTTCTTTTTCGTATAGCGTCGAATCTAGGATTGTGAGGCGAATAAATTGGCAGTTAAAACATCTGTTATATCCCATCCTTTTGATAAAAGGCTGCCATTTTTAATCAAGGCAATACTTAAAAACTAAGCAATTAGGAGAGAAAGTCGATGTTAGATGCATTCGCAAAAGTAGTTTCTCAAGCTGACTCCAGAGGCGAATTCTTGAGCGGCGAGCAGTTAGATGCTCTAAGCAACATGATCAAGGACAAGAATTCTCGTTTGGATACCGTAAACCGTATCACCAGCAATGCTTCTCAAATCGTTACCGATGCTGCTCGTGCATTGTTTGAAGAAGAGCCTCAGTTGATTGCTCCTGGTGGCAATGCTTACACCAACCGTCGTATGGCTGCTTGCTTGCGCGACATGGAAATCATCTTGCGCTATGTTACCTACGCTATGTTAGCTGGTGACGCAAGTGTACTAGACGACCGTTGCTTGAATGGTTTGCGCGAAACTTACCAAGCTTTAGGAACTCCTGGTTCTTCCGTAGCTAAGGGCGTTCAAAAGATGAAAGATACAGCTATCAAGATGGCTAACGACCCCAATGGTATCACCAAAGGCGATTGCAGCCAGTTGATGTCTGAATTGGGTGGCTACTTCGATCGCGCTGCTGCTGCGGTTGCATAAGAGCGAATTCCTGTTTAATTAAACGCGTAATGGGACTGGAACCTTTGTATTTGGTATCCAGGCAAAAAACAAGAAATAAAGGAGATTGTAAGACATGAAAACACCAATTACCGAAGCAATTGCATCTGCTGATACCCAAGGACGTTTCTTGAGCAACACCGAATTGCAAGCTGTTAACGGTCGTTTCGATCGTGCTGTAGCTAGCATGGAAGCTGCTCGTAGCTTAACTTCTCAAGCTCAACAATTGATTGATGGTGCGGCTCAAGCTGTATATCAGAAGTATCCTTACACCACTCAAATGCAGGGACCTCAGTACGCTGCTGATTCTCGTGGTAAGTCCAAGTGCGCTCGCGATGTCGGTCACTACCTACGCATGGTAACTTACTGCCTAGTAGCTGGTGGTACAGGTCCTATGGACGAGTATTTGATTGCAGGTTTGGATGAAATCAACCGTTCTTTTGAATTGTCTCCTAGCTGGTATGTTGAAGCTTTGAAGCACATCAAGAACAGCCACGGTTTGAGCGGACAAGCTGCAAACGAAGCTAACACCTATATCGATTATGCAATTAACGCTTTAAGCTAGTAAGCGTTCTGCCCGGAGAGTGATGCAAGTGCTGGATGGGGTTTATCACCTAGCAGTTGTATTGGTTTCCGGGCATTGTTTTAAGTCTTTTTTCAAGCGAATAAGCAAATAAAAAAAATTATCAAAAACCGCTTACGAAGCAAGCGTAAAAATAAAGGGAATAATAGTAATGGCAATTACATCAGCAGCATCCAGGCTGGGAACAGAAGCCTTTGATGAATTACCAAAAGTAGAGCTACGTCCAGACGCTACAAAAGAAGATGTAGAAGGCGTAATTAATGCGGTATATCGGCAACTTTTAGGTAATGATTATTTGATGGCTTCCGAACGACTCAAGAGTGCGGAGTCACTTTTGCGTGATGGTAACATGACTGTCCGCGAATTCGTTCGTGCGGTAGCTAAATCGGAATTGTATAAGAATAAGTTTTTCTACAACAATTTCCAAACTAGATTTATCGAATTAAATTACAAGCATTTATTAGGTCGCGCTCCTTACGATGAATCAGAAGTGAGCTATCACAATGATTTGTATCATAACGAAGGATACGACGTTGAAATAGACTCCTATATTGACTCGATGGAGTATACCGAAAATTTCGGTGACAACATAGTACCATTTTACCGTGGATTTGCAACCCAATCTGGACAGAAAACTGTCGGTTTTAATCGGATGTTCCGTTTATACCGGGGTTATGCAAATAGCGATAGCGCTCAGGTAGAAGGAAGCAAGTCCCGTTTAGCAAGAGAATTGGGAACCAACGGCGCATCTTCAATTGTGGGGCCATCAGGTAGTAACAGCAACTGGAACTACCGTGCAACCAACGATGTGTCTCCAAGAAGAGTTGTAGGTAATGCAGTAGGAAAAGGCGATCGTTCATTTCGCATCGAAGTAACAGGTCAGCTTTTTCCAAAATATCCCAAAATCAGACGCAGCAGCTACACCATCGTCGTACCTTACGAACGGCTATCAGATAAGATGCAGCAAATCCTCCGTCAAGGCGGCAAGATTGTGAGCGTAACGCCAGCATAGGGGATTGGTAGTTGGTAGTTGGTAGTTGGTAGTTGGTAGTTGGGGGGGGACAAGGGTAATTCAAATCTTAACTCTTAACTCATAACTCCTAACTCCTAACTCCTAACTCTCTTAATCCAAAATCCAAAATACAAAATCTAAAATCCTAAAAGGGGAGTAATTCAATGTACGGACAGACAACAGTTGGTACTAATGGAATTTCTAGCGCTAAAAGCCGGATGTTTCGTTATGAAGTTGTAGGTTTACGTCAGAATGAGGAGACAGATAAGCAGAATTATCAAATTCGCCGCAGCGGTAGCGTATTCATGACGGTACCATACAATCGCATGAACGAAGAAATGCAGCGAATTACCCGTATGGGTGGCAAGATTGTAAATATCGAGCAAGTTACTGCTGAATCTGCACTTAAGCCCGATAGCGAATCGAACGTGAAGAGAAAAGAACAATAGTATTGACGATGATTACACCTAAAAGCACGCGGGAAAATGGTAGCCCCGATATAAATATGCGAGGCGGAAATTTGACACGAGCAATTTTAATTGTCGTGAAATGATATTATTAGATTATGGCGTTTAAGCCGAATTTTTTGTCCATAATCCACGGTTGAAAGTACTGGGATATTTATTGGACTAAGTATCAGGTTCGTTTCTATGTAGGGTTATCCCAAGGACGGAGTCGTTCTAATTGGAGACATGGAAGCATTGAATTAAACTGCGAAGCGAGTAAGCGAGTCTGAAAGTCCGAATCCTGATTGTCGGTAGAGCGGTTCTCCTAAAAGCTAGAAAAGTATAGCCAGATAGCTGTTTTATGCAAATAGAACCGGGTGACAAGCTATACCCAGCTTCTAGCCAGAACCCGCGTCTATTTATAGCGCGGAGTGGCTCAGAACCAAGCGCAGATTCGGCAGAGAATGCACCACCGCTAACAGAGCAGCAAGCAATTGTGAATCTGCAATGTTCGGATTTAAGTCTCCGCTATTATGCTGCTTGGTGGTTGGGTAAGTTTCGCGTCAATAGTACGCAGGCAGTTGATGCTCTGATTGTAGCTTTAGAAGACGAAGCCGATCGCACTGAATTGGGTGGTTATCCTCTAAGACGTAATGCTGCAAGAGCGCTGGGTAAATTAAAAGATAACCGAGCCGTACTGGGTTTAATTAAATGCTTGGAATGCTCAGATTTTTACGTGCGTGAAGCAGCAGCCCAATCCTTAGAAATGCTTGGCGATGCCAGGGCAACTCCTGCACTGTTAAAGCTACTAGATGGCGGTGTTGCAGCAGCCGTACAAGTGCCCGGAAGACCTCATTTAACCCAGCCTTACGAAGCAGTATTAGAAGCTTTAGGAGCAATCGGAGCAACCGTTGCTATTGATATTATTCAACCATTTCTCGAACATTCGGTAATTAAAGTCCAGTGTGCCGCCGCAAGAGCAATGTATCAATTAACAAGCAAACCAGAATATGGAGAACATTTGGTACAGGTATTGCAAAACGGCGATTTAAAACTGCGTCGCATGGCATTAAGTGACTTAGGTGCCATAGGTTATATGGCAGCAGCAGATAAAATCGCGATCGCCTCCGTTGAAAACAGTTTTAAGTTAATAGCACTTAAAGGTTTACTCGAACATCAACTTAAAGACACAGATACATCTATCCTCAACAATGACACTATCAAGTTAATGCAAATAATGGATTCGCTTTTGTAAGTTAGTTGATAGTTGTTAGTTGATAGTGGTTAGTGGTTAGTTGTTAGTTGATACCAGATTAAACATTAGTCAGCGATTTTAGAGACGTAGCACTGCTACGTCTTATGCACTATTAGAATCACATAAATTAATTCCCAACTCCTAACTCCTAACTCCTAACTCTTTATTTTTTTGAGGGAGTAGGGAACAGGGAACAGGGAACAGGGGGGAGAAAATGAAGAATAACTTACTCGCTACTTGCTACTTGCTACTTGCTACTTGCTACTCCCAACTCCTAACTCCTAACTCCTAACTTATGAACTCCGACACCCAAAATTTAATTCGTAAAATCACCGATGCTGATTCATCAGAGCGAATGGTGTCGGCAGTACAAAATTTAGTTGCGGCGAAAGATACAGCAGCAATACCCACTTTAATCGCTGTATTCGGATATAATAATCCCGCAGCGGCGGTAATAGCCGTTAAAGGATTAATAGAATTAGGAGAAGCAGCAGTACCGCAACTGCTCGAACAAATCGACGAATATAACTATGGCGCGAGAGCTTATTCAATTCGTACTTTAGCAGCAATTGCTCACCCTGATGCTTTAGACTTATTGTTAGAAGCTGCCCAAACAGACTTTGCTCCGAGCGTGCGCCGCGCTGCTGCTAAAGGCTTGGGCAATTTGAAATGGCACAAACTAGAAGATTCACAACGGGCGATCGCTCAAAGAAAAGCACTTTCTACCCTGCTCTCAATTACTGAAGATGCAGACTGGGCAATTCGTTACGCTGCCATTGTTGGTTTGCAGGAATTAGCAAAAATCCCTAGCTTACAACAGGAAATCGAAGCGAAATTTTCTCAAATGCGTGCAAACGATGGTGAAGCAGCAGTACGCGCTCGCGCAGCCTTAGCTCATCAAACACTTGCCAGTTAATGAAAAAGCCCCTTTTTGCATGGGAATAGGGCATCAAAGTTAGGCAGCGGATGAAGTTAGGCAACGGATGAAGTTAGGCAGCGGATGAAGTTAGGCAGCGGATGAAGTTAGGTAACGGATGAAGTTAGGCAACGGATGAAGTTAGGCAACGGATGAAGTTAGGCAGCAGATGAAGTTTAATATTATCAATTACCGATTACCAACTACCAACTACCAATCCCCCATGCCCAATCCCCTATTCCCTATTCCCTATTCCCTATCTTAAATTGTTCAACTACATAAAATAACCATAATGTCAATACCCGTACTTGAATATAGACCTAGTTCTCAAAACCAGCGTGTAGAAGGCTATGAAGTGCCTAGCGAAGACACGCCGGTAATGTATAGATTGACAGATGCTACTTCAGACCAAGACATTGATGAAATCATCTGGGCGGCTTATCGTCAAATCTTCAGCGAACATTTGATAGTAGACAAGTATCGTCAGCCTTATTTAGAATCGCAACTGCGAAATCGGGCAATTAACGTCAGCGATTTTATTCGAGGTTTAGGAAAAACCAACGTTTACTGGGAAGAAGTAGCAGAAACTAACTCTAACTATCGCTTAGTTGATATCAGCTTCAAGAGATTTTTAGGGCGTGCTACCTATAACAAAAGAGAGCAGATAGCTTGGTCAATTATTATTGCAACTCAAGGCTTACCAGGATTTATCGATGCCATAGTAGACAGCGACGAATACCGTAAGAACTTCGGTAACGACATCGTACCCTACCAGCGCCGTCGCTACAAAGGCAGACCATTCAACTTAGTAAATCCTCGCTACGGTGCAGACTTCCGCAACCGGATGACTATCCGAAATTTTGGAGGAGGTTCCTACTATACCGCCCGTACTTCTGGAGGATACGCAACCGGAGAAGAAATCCGCAAAGTCATTCCTAGCAACTTTATGTCAATGGCTGGCGGCATGAAAACCGACGAGCGTAACTATCAAAGAACCATTGCCACAGTAACTTCTCAAGTTAGAAACATGGAGATTCCCGACATGACACGCGAATCTTCCACACCTCAAGTCACAATCAAGCCTACAGAAGTTGCTTTACCTTATCGTTACGTACCCGGTAGAAAGACTACTTAATCTGGGTAATGGGTAATAGGTAGTGGGTAGTGGGTAATGAGTAAGGAGTAATGAGTAATGAGTAATGAGGAGAAATCCAACTACCAACTACCAACTACCAACTACCAACTACCAACTACCAACTACCAACTACCAACTACCAACTACCAACTACCAACTACCAAATAGATAATCATGTCAATTCCATTATTAGAATACAAACCCAGTTCTCAAAACCAGCGCGTTGATGGTTATGAAGTTTCCAGCGAGGATACACCGAGAATTTATCGGATGGAAGATTCTCCTACTTATAGCGATATTCAGCAGTTGATTTGGGCTGGATATCGTCAAGTATTCAGCGAACACGAAATACTCAAGTTTTATCGTCAAGAAAATCTTGAATCTCAGTTGAAGAATCGAGCAATTACCGTGCGCGATTTTATTAGAGGTTTGGCAAAATCCGAAGCATTTCGACGCTTGGTAGTTGAAACAAATTCTAACTATCGCGTTGTCGAAATCTGTCTTAAACGTCTTTTAGGACGTGCCCCTTATAATAAAGATGAAGAAATTGCTTGGTCAATTAAAATTGCTACTCTAGGTTGGGGCAATTTTGTTGATGCTTTGATTGATTCGGAAGAGTATTTAACTAACTTTGGAGAAAATACGATTCCTTATCAGCGTCGCCGCTACAAAGGTAGACCATTTAACCTAGTAACTCCTCGCTACGCCGACTATTGGCGCGATAAACAAGAAGATAGTCGCTACAAATGGGG
>JBCCLY010000043.1:0-12035 GCA_039026655.1 Cyanobacteria bacterium P01_C01_bin.38
CGTGAATGTATTCAAAAGCCTTTCGGTAGACGATCAATTAGCAGTGCTTTGGTTTGCATATACCGAAATGGGACGAAGTATTACTCCTGCTGCTACAGGTGCGGCACGCTTGCAATTAGCCGAAGGTTTGCTATCACAAATTAAGCAAATGTCTCACGGCGAACAGTTGCAGGCAATGCGCGATTTAGCTGCAAAAAATAACACCCAAATTTCTCGCTCTTACGGTATTCTTAGCGCTAATACAAAGTTAGCTTTCTGGTATGAATTATCAGAGTTAATGGTTAAAGGTTTTGTTGTCCCAATGCCATCCAATTATCAATTGTCTCGCGATGGAGAGCGAGTTTTAGAAGCTGTTAAACAACTTGATTTTGGTCAACAAATTACAGTTCTTCGCAAGATTGTTACCGATATGGGTGTTGATTCTTTAGCGTAATACCGCAACGCTAAATTTTTCAATACGACTATAGGCAGATTTTTTAATCCTGCTGCCTCAATCAAAACTTATTTGTTTTAGCTTAATACAACCGTAGATTGTGGGGTGGGAATTATTTTCCACCTTGCAATAATTTCGTAGAAGAGGGAACGGGTAATAGGGAATAGGGAACAGAGATTATATTTTTAATTCAAAATAAACACATCCGTTGTTAAAATAGAATAGATTGCTTGTAGTTTCTACCTATAGAAGTAGTTGGATTAAAATAGATTATCTCTCAAGCAGCTTTCGGAGTTGCTAGCTTTTGTACTCAAATAATTATTAGAAACAATTAATACAGGTGATAAAGATGAGTGCAGCTAAATTGAAAGAATCTATCCAAATTAAAGGAATCAACGAACTAACTATACAGCAGTATTTTGAAAGTTTAAATGCAGGTGATTACGAAAAAACCGTTTCCTTATTTGCAGAAAACGGTGTAATGCATCCTCCATTTGAATCTGGAATTGTGGGAAGAGATGCTATTTTGAGCTATTTAAACAAGGAAGCAATTAATATTAAAGCTTGCCCTCGTGAAGGTACAACTGAAGCCTTTGAAGATAACCATTACCAAACTAAAGTTGCGGGAAAAGTTGAAACTCCTTGGTTTGCGGTAAACGTATCTTGGTTGTTTATCCTAAATGAAAATCTTCAAATTTTGGATGTGAAAATTAAACTTTTGGCTTCTCCGCAAGAATTACTTTCTTTACGAAAATAGAATTTTAAAATCAGCTAAATTAGCATATATTAAATAGTACTTTGATAACTGAATCCAATTTTCATTCATACTCAACTTTTCGTTGCTGTAGTTTGTTGCAAAGAACGTACTAATAATCTTCGCCCCAACTCGATACCAGAGGGAGCGCATTGCCAGTCGGGATGGGCAGTTATTAGTAAACTATCTAAAGTCTCTTGGTCAAATAAATGCCAAACTGGAGCATCTAATATTTCTGTTTCAATTGCGTAGCAGTTGCTGCTAATACAGTGAATTATACAACAGCTAGCAACTCTTTCTAAAATCATTTGTTCGCCAGGTAGAAGCGAACGAAATTTTTTCATTGCCTGCTTGATTCCATCCATAGAAGAAACCAATAGTCCGGGAATTGCCACACTTAGGCTACTTTCCCCATTTACTTTAATCCAATAATGACGGCTGGGATCTATTCCCTCCAACCAAGGTAACTCATCATCTAAACGGTAACGCGGTGACAAACAAAACGAAGCTGAGCTATGCATCGTTAATAATTCCATTATTAGGGCGATCAAATAAATTTTGGCGTTCGCGCACTTGGTATGCGAAAAGTAATGATTTAATGAATTTACATTTGCACATATTTACCAGTATGATTACCTCAACTCACAAATTTGGGTATTGTAATTTAAGAAATTAAGATAATTAGTCAAGAGTGCTGCCACTATTTCATTATTTGATGATTCCCGGACATAAATCAAACAAACTTAGTAAAAGTTATCATCTGAATTAAGTATTGTTAACTTAAAAGCTTGATAAAAATAACTGTTTAGATTATGTAGAACAGGTTCGTAGTTGGGACTTTAGTCCTTGCTTAGCGATCTTCTCGCCAGCTACAAACCTGTAAAAACTTATTCCTCTTCAGATAAAAAATAGATTAGTTTAAAACACTTGTTTTCTTTCTTCGATTTTAAAAATTAAGGCGTGACGAAATGTAGCGATTACCAATCAATTGTTAACTTTATGTTGTTCTGCTGTTTGTGGCAAATTAGCTTCTAATTTAAGACAATTACCACCATCTACTTGTAATTCGTACTCTACCTTGTCCATCAAACGGTTCATAATTAACCAGCCATAACCTCCTTCTTGTTTTTCCAAAGGGGAAGGAGGAAAGTAAGTTGACATATCATAACCTTCACCTTTGTCCCAAACCTCTAAAGCTAAATCCCTTTGTTTTAGTTCCAAGCGAATCAAAATAGGAACTGATGGTTGTTCCTTATGAGCGTGACGGACTACATTTGAGTATGCTTCGACTAAAACTAAGCGTAAACGATTTGATTGTCGCGTCCAATCAACCGATTCACCTAATTCCGCTTGTAAGCATCCAAGCAGCCAGTTTTCTACAAGATTTAAATACTTCAAGTCACTTGGTACGTGAAGCTCGCTTTTCATTGTTTATAAAACCTCTAGTGAAAGTATAGTTTGGTCATCTTCTTGTACTTCGGTATCAACGTGGATACGACTTAGTAATTTATTAAGGCTAAGTGGTTTTTCTTGTTCGAGCAACAATTGCCACAATCCTTCTTGATTGAGCATAGAGCGTGTCAGCGATTCAACACCATTTGATGAAGAGTGACTAAAATCAGTTTTCATTGAAACTTGAGCTTCAGTAATTCCATCACTTGCAAGCAGCAAAGTATCTGATTGAGCAAGAAGCCATTCACCTGCGTTTGCTTTCCAATCTGGTAATATCCCCAAGGGAATTCCCCGTACTTTAAGAAAATTTGGTTCTTCTAATTTTGAATTTTCGTGGGAACAAACTATTGGATAAATATGACCGGCATTGGCATATACTAATTGCTTAGTAGCGGGAGAATATCGGGCTAATACCATAGTAATAAAGCAATTATTGCTTACGAGGTCATCGCCTAAAGCCTCGTTTAAATTTTTCATGATTATATTTGGCATTGCAGGTGTTTCTTGAGATAATTCTCGACGCAACACCGATATTGCACTAGCCATAAACAGTGCAGCAGGAACCCCTTTACCAGAAACATCACCCACTGCCAACCATAAATCACCCTTGGGATGAACAAAAACTTCAAAGAAATCTCCGCCGACTTCCCGAGCCGGGTAGCAGCAAGCTTGTACTTTTACTCCTTCTATTTCTGGTAAACTTTGGCGTAATAAATTGTGCTGAATTTGACGAGCAACTTCTAACTCAGCATGAATCTGTTCTTGCTTTTGCTGGAGACTTTGATAAAGTTTTGCCTGGGAAAGAGCTAATGCAGCTTGTTCGGCAACACCAGAAATTAGTTCAATATCTTCATGCTGCCAATTACGCTCGCCATATTGCTGATGAAGAACAAGTACTGCTTGTAAATGTTGTTGATAAATCAGAGGTACGGCTAATTGTTGAAATTCACATTCGTCTGAAGTAAATTGAGCTACTTCACAATTACGACTAACGAGAACTTTTTCCATTAAAGAATTAGGATTAAAGCAGCAAATTTCAGATTCAGTATTATCACTGCTATATAAAAATTTTTCAGGTGCTAATTGTTCTCCTTCAATAGGTCTTAATATGCAACAAGCTGCTTCAAAAGCTTCCCCAATGGTTGCCACAATTTTTTGTAACATACTGCGGTAATCTAAAGATTCCCGAATCGCTGTTGTGACTGCATTAACTAAAGATTCTCGCCGCAAAGAACGACGTAAACTGAAAGTTCTTTTTTTAACTAATCGATAAGTTTGGGTAGCTTGTTCGACTAGGGAACGGAGTTGATCTGGCTTCCAAGGTTTGGTAATGTACCTGAATACCTGACCTGAATTAATCGCCTCTACTAAATCCTCAACATCAGTAAAACCTGTTAGTAAAATCCGAATTGTATCGGGAAAACGCTCCACCGTAAGACCGAAAAATTCGGTACCATTCATCTCTGGCATTCTTTGATCGGAGATGATTACAGCCATTTCGCCTTCTTTTTCTAAAATTTCAAGAGCAGTGCGAGCATCACTAGCCTTGAATACTTTAAAATCTCGCCTAAAAGTGCGGTAAAGTAAATCTAGGTTATCTAGCTCATCATCTACCACCATTAATTTGAGTTTGCCTGCCTCAATCTCGGTCATAGTTGACTTTTATTTTTATATATTTTTCAGAGGCAAGAATGTATAATTTTGATTAAATTCATCTTGCCTGTTATACCAGTCGGGAACAAAAAGGTAGTTATTAACATCCCTCCACATTCCTAACACAGAATTAACTGAATGTCGTAAATTTATCTCTAATCTCCTCAAAAAATACCCAGATAAACCGAAAATTATCCTACTAATCCAGAACGCAAAGCACGCACTGCTGCTTGAGTACGGTCATCAGCGCATAATTTGTTCAAAATATTGCGGACGTGAGTCTTTACAGTTCCTACAGTAATGTAAAGTCTTTCGGCGATAATAGCGTTACTACAGCCTTCTACAATCAACTGCAATACTTCTAATTCTCTTTCGGTAAGAGTATAAGGATCGATGGTATCTTGATTATCGTTCCCATTACCAAACTCAGATTTTTCCGCAAACTGATTAGTCTGCGACGCTTTTTGAGATGTTGGTGGATTTTCTTGCGCTTGCTGCAATACAATGCGGGCGATCGCCGGATCGATCCAAGCATTACCATTATGAGTATGTCGCACCGCTTCAAGCAAGTTATCGTATTTATCCTTCATACAGTAAGAATCTGCACCAGCCGCGAAAGCTGCAAGCACGGCTTCTTTACTATCGCGTAAAGTCAAAATCAAAATTTTAGTGTTGAAGCTTGGTGCATTTGATTTGGCTTCTCGGGTTAATTCAATTCCGTCTTTGTCAGGTAAACCAATATCTACAATTGCCACATCTGGTTGCAGCGTTTTTAATATTTGTAGTCCGTCAGCAGCATTCGCAGCTTCTCCTACTATTTCAAAATCAACATTACGCTGTAGTGCCGTCCGAATACCCATACGGGTAAGATCGTGATCTTCAATTAAAGCAACGCGAATTTTAGTCATGGTAAATTTTTGCCCGCTAAACTATTAACTGTAAAATTGAGTTTACTAAAAAGTCTATTAAGATACAGTTTCTTTTACATCTGTACTATTAATGCCATAAAACTTGCATCGCTAGCGATTGATATATTATCGGTTATTATATTTACGACCCATATTGCAAACGCTATATTTATACAATTTGAGTTAATTAAGCCTTGTTTAACAGTACCTAATACAATAAAAAAGTTTAAATATACAATCAATAGGACGCTATCGTTTATTAGCGATAATACCCCTGAGTGGTTAATATTACCATTACAACCGTATTTATGTCTCAAAAGGTTTAGGCTTGCGGTAAACTAAAACATATTTCTATTACTTTTGTGACCTCCTTTGTTAAAAGTATACTGGTGTTTTGAAAAATGCCGTCAGTTTGTTTACAATTGCTTGTTTGAAGATGTGTATCTAAATGCTACTTAGAATACAAAGTTGCAAAATTATTTATTTTTTATCAAAATTGAGTATTTTTAATTATCTTTTTTTTAAATAATATTTAGTCAGCTCAGTTACAAATTACAGTCAAAATAATTATTTTCGTTTGTGAATATTAGTATGTGGATCTTTTCAGGAATTGAGTACGGCTGTAGCCAAAATTGCAACACAAACAATAAAGGAACAAATTTGATAAACTAGCTTCGTATTTAACTTGGTGTGAGGCGAAGATAGACAAAAGCATGATTAAACCGCCTGAAGAATTTTCGGTTTTGGGACTACCCATCCATGTAGCGACAAACTACCCAGGCTACTTGTTAGAACGTTTGCAACAACATATTGGAACTCATGTAGTTACGCTAAATGCAGAAATGACCATGCAAGCGGAACGAAATGAAACTTTGGCAACAATAATTAAAGCTGCCGATTTGGTAATTCCAGACGGGGCTGGGATAGTTTTATATTTACAATTACTCTTAAAACAAGATGTGCGTCGAATTCCAGGAATCGAACTAGCCGAAGCACTGTTACGCGAAATTGGACAAAATTCACCCGATAAAACGGTATTTTTCTATGGAGGAAAGCCCGGTACAGCAGCAGCAGCAGCACAATTCTGGCAACAAAAAATTCCCAATTTGAATATAGCAGGAACTCATTCGGGGTATCATTCCCCGGAAGAAGAAGAAGAATTACGGGACACTCTGGCAAAAATGCAACCGCAAGTTATTTATGTTGGTTTAGGAGTACCGCGTCAAGAATTTTGGATAAAACAAAACCGTCATTTGTGTCCCCAAGCTACCTGGGTTGGTGTAGGTGGAAGTTTTGATATTTGGTCAGGAGCCAAAACCCGTGCCCCAGCTTGGTTAGGTGACAACAATTTAGAATGGCTATACCGCCTTTATCAAGAACCTTGGCGATGGCGACGAATGCTAGCTTTACCAAAATTTGCCATTAAAGCATTGATTTATGGTGTTAAAACCAAAGGTGCTTGAGGGTGTGAGAGGGGGAAGAGGGGGAAGAGGGGGTAGAGGGGGTAGAGGGGGGAGACAAGGGGAGATGGGGACAAGGAGACAAGGAGAATTTTAACCTTTAACCTTTAACCTTTGACCTTTAACCTTAATTACTCCTAACTGATAACTGTTAACTGTTAACTGCTCACTGATTTAATAAAGATTTGATATTCCCAGGCTCGCTCTGGGAATACTTATTTTGTGTTTAATTTTCATAAAGAGCGATGCCAGTAATTACACCCAACAATACGATAAATAAATCCGAAAATTTACAGAATCAAAATAATAGTAATGAAAATAGCACCAAATTTATGGTGCAGTTGCGTTCGGTTACGAAAACCTATGCTAATGAAGTTAATGCTTTAGTAAATGCCAATTTAAGCGTCAAAAAAGGGGAGTTTTTGTTTATTACAGGACCTAGTGGTTCTGGTAAATCAACTTTATTAAAGCTGCTTTACGGTGAAGAGTTCGCAACCCAGGGAGAGGTGATTGTTGATGAGTGCGATTTGTCGGGGTTGCGTGGCGATAATTTGTCTTTACTGCGGCGACGTATTGGTATTGTTTTTCAAGACTATAAATTAATTCCTCAAAGAACTGTAACGGAAAATATCGCTGTAGTGTTGCAAGCTCAAGGCTACACGCGCAGGGAAATTCACAGACGTTTAGAACCCACTTTAAAACTAGTAGGTTTATTAAGTAAAGCTAACTATTTTCCCGATCAACTTTCTGGAGGAGAGCAACAACGAGTAAGCATGGCACGAGCAATTGTTGCAACTCCACCTTTACTATTAGCAGATGAACCAACCGGAAATCTAGATCCAGATAATTCTTGGCAAATAATCCAAATATTGCGTAAATTAAATTCCTTTGGAGCTACAGTAATTGTCACTACTCACGACGAACACTTAGTAAGACGCTGCAACAAAAGAGTAGTACAAGTTCGCGATGGAAAAGTTTACGAAAAATCAGCAGTTAGGAGTTAGGAGTTAGGAGTTGAGAGTTAGGAGTTAGGAGTTAGGAGTTAGGAGTTAGGAGTTGAGAGTTAGGAGTTAGGAGTTAGGAGTTAGGAGTTATGAGTTTTCTTTCCCCTATTATCCACTACCCACTACCCACTACCTATTACCCATTACCCCAATGCCCAATCCCCAATTCCCCATGCCCAATTCCCTATTATCAACATGAAACGCGGTTTTTGGCTTTCACGGAAAACGGTACTAACGTAGTCGGATTGCTTTTGGGTATGAGTTTTTCGGCTGGTTCTAATGCTTGCAAACTATCAAAGGCTGCATCTCGAATTTTTGCTTCTGATTCATTCGTTAGCAACAGTTGCAAGCATTCAATAATATATTTCTTTTCGTCTGGCTCAAGTTGAGTTGCTAATTTTGTTAACTGACGCACGCTAATCAAACGCTTAAGAGGATCTGTATCTGTTAAATTATTTAGCGATCGCTCTAATTTATCTTCTCGATCTTCATGTAAGCTAATCAACAGTCGAGCTAATAATATTAAAACTAATACGGTTGCCATTCCTTGGACAATCGCACCCCCACCAATCCAAACATTTGGGGCATCAGCCCAAATTGTTACGGCGGTATAAGTTCCTAAGCAAGCAATGGCACCGCTAGTTACTGATAATACTAAACGTCCGCTGGTTGTTTGCAGATAATTACGTAGCTGGTGCAAATAAATCGACCAGTCCCACTGCGGCATCGAATAAACTAACAACATCACAAAAATGCCACTTCCGCTCGCGAATAATAACTTCGGGTTCCACAAAAGCATAGCTACAACAATCGTTAAGAACCAAAGAAGCTGAGCCGGATTCTTACGTTGCGATATTCTTCTCATGGCTCTTGTCTTTAACTGCGGAAGTTCCCTTAAGGGAATATTTTTGATGAATCGCTGCCAATAAGACGAAGCCAAGTTTGCCACCTTATTTACCTGCCACTATAATTACAATTTACCGATAAAAACTAAGAATATATTTTTACTATATTTATACTAGAAAATCTATCACTAAAAGGCACTTATACAAAATTGCTAGCAATATACAGCCGATTTCATCTAAGTGAGGTACACCGAATTATTTAAGGGAGTAGGGAGTAGTGAGTAGGGAGTAGGGAGTAGGGAGCAGGAAGAATGTACCATTACTACTTGCAAACTGCTGTCAAACTATAATTTGTACGCTTGCAATGCTAATAACAAAAGCTTAAGTCGTCAACGGTAAATTGGCCATTAAAAGCATGGAACCTAACAGAATGTATATTATCGGCAGATACAGATAATAAAGTATTCGCAGCTAGTAATGAGTCTTCTTCAGCGAGATTACCGGCAGGTAGTATTGCTTTATTTAGCAGTTGGCGAGATTCATCGTAAGCAGATAGCACTAATCGCTGGGAACTGGTAACGAAAGCACTAACTACATTAACGGGATTTACAAAAGTAGCTTCTAACAATCCACTTTTAGACGAACTCATTAATACGATTACACCTGAATGGGCGGGAAAGGCGGGATTGCTCGGTTCTATGGCGATACAATTATCAAAAACAATCCCTTTACTTTCATACTGACGATGCACTACTTCAAAGCACTGCAAATCGTCTAGTTGCAAAAAAATAGATTTAGTTACAGAGGAATTAACTGTATCATTATCATTTTGCGGACATTGGAAACACGAATAGGTTGATGTAATTTGGGAATAACTATTAGGGTTGTCAAGCTTAAAGAAAGGCTCCTCAACCGTTGTTACGCCCGATCGAAAACTAGCCTGCTTTACCATTGCTCAAATAAAAATTAAAAATACTAAGTAGGTTGGCGTTGAAAATAGTAATTAGGGATAGGGAATAGGGATTAGGGAGTAGGGATTAGCAAGTAGGAATAAGGCTTTGATGCCAAAAAACATTCTGTAACATAGTGCTGTTTATTTCTGCCTACCTACTTAATTACATAGAGAATAATTGTTGCTGACTGCATTGGATTTCACATCTTGCACCAATGTCACTAAGCTGTTGTGCATTTAAATTGTATATTCGGACGGGCAGGGATGCTCCGCAGTCGCTCATGGGGGACGGAAACCGACACCCCCAACTAGACTCACCGCAACGGACTGGCTCCCCAAGACCGCGCGCGCTGCTCTCCATCCCACAAGAACTTTATATTTTTTGTTTATTCAATTTAGATGCGTTTTAACTTATTCTTGATTTCTCGATCGTCTCAGAATGAATTATTCACGATGCCGGAGTGCGGCTCCTTGCCGTTTCCATGAAAAGAAACCAGGTTTTCAAGGGCTTGCCCTCGAATAATGCAAGAAGTCAGTTGGATAAAAGGCGTACAAACAATTGAATCTACAAGCAGCATTCAGAACAATTACAGTAAAGATGTGAATCAATAAGGAACTATTACTCGCTTTATTAATGCTCACCACCGATAGTGATGAATAGAAATAGAGTATCATAAAAGTCTATTTGAAAATCTCTATCTAAAGTTATTGAAGATACCAGTATATTCTTTGTAAGCTTAGTAATTTCAAGGATAAAATTTTTATATAGTGAAAAAATAAACACCAAATCTTCATAAATAAGACAGTAATTTCACATCTACTTAATCTCTCCAAAGTTAGAAGTAAGAATGTGAAGATTTAGCTGATAATTAAAGTAGTGGCAAGCTTTATCTTTGGTAACTCTCGCCTCTCACAAAAAAAATCGCAATAATTAATATAAATATCTATGTTTCAGCCATTGGGATTTGAGCGTTGCTCGGTAAATACATCATTAGGTAGGATGATTTACTATACCAATTCAGGCTCTTTTTGGCAGGATGAAACTACTGCCACTACGGATAAGGAAACCTTGGTATTCTTGCATGGATTTGGTGGTGGCTCTTCTGCTTACGAATGGTCAAAAGTATACTCAGCATTTGCGGCGGAATATCGCATCATTGCACCCGATCTGATTGGTTGGGGTGAATCAGAACATCCAGAAAGAAACTACCAAGTTGAAGATTATTTGACTACGATTAAGGAATTTTTACAGCAAACCTGTGAGGGTGCAGTAAAGGTAGTTGCTTCTTCTTTAACGGCAGCATTTACAACTCGAGTTGCCATTACTCATCCGGAATTATTCAAGTCTTTGATTCTGACAACTCCAGCAGGGCTTTCCGATTTTGGTGAAAACTATACCCGCAGCTTTTTTGCCCAGATAATTAGTACGCCAGTTCTGGACAAATTATTTTACACGGCAGGGGTTGCAACTAGCGGTGGAATTCGTAGTTTCTTGGAGCAACGACAATTTGCTAATTCCAATCGGGTTTACGATGAAATTGTAGAAGCTTACTTAGAATCTGCAAAACAGCCAAATGCAGAATATGCGGCTTTATCTTTTGTTCGCGGAGATTTATGCTTTGATTTATCGCAATATATTGAGCAGCTTAGCGTACCTACAGCGATTATTTGGGGACAAAAATCACAATTTACCGGGCCAGAAATTGGACAGCGTTTAGCGCAAATGAATCCCCAAGCTGTTAAAATTTTTCAACAATTGGATTCTGTTGGTTTAACACCTCAGTTAGAATTACCAGAAGTAACAATAGGTTTAATCAAGAAATTTATACCTTTGCTTGATAAGGTTTGAAGATAGGGAGTAGGGAGTAGGGAGTAGGGAGTAGGGAATAGGGAATGGGGAATGGGGAACAGAGAAAAAAGTTGTTCGATCTTGCACTATAAGACTTAAATTAAATTTGAATAGGTAATTCCTTGATGTTTTTAGCTTAGATGATGGGCGGTAAAGTTTAATTTACAGCACTTTGCAGTTAAATGAGGTACATTCTTTTACTCTCTACTCCCTACTTCCCTTGTCACGATATGTTCTGTACCTCATTAAGATGAAATCCGCTGTAATATCATAAATGCCAGTCAAAACATCCTTTATAAAATACGGCGATTGCAAAAAAATAACAAGTAAAATATTCCTTATCCTTTCTTCCTCTGTTCCCCATTCCCCATTCCCCATTCCCCATTCCCTATTCCCTACTCCCTACTCCCTACTCCCTATCTTTCTACAGTAATAAGTCATCAGCCATATTGATAGTGACTGATGACTTATGTATTTATACACATGGGAAACTCCCTATAAATGACCCAAATATCTTTCGGAAAAAAGCTACTATTCAAAATTACTTATTGTTAATAATTTGAATAATTTTGAATTTCGCGCTTGCAATAAAGGTAAATGCTAGCTAGCTTTTTTGCGCGAGTTTGTAACAACCAATTCAAACTCCCAACCAGGAAGTTGCTGTACCGATTTGCTAATACGACGCAAATCCTCAGAACCATTACAGCTAAGATTTTGTCGCGTCC
>JBCCLY010000044.1:0-12033 GCA_039026655.1 Cyanobacteria bacterium P01_C01_bin.38
ATCTAATTCTTCTCCTAGTTTCACGCTCGATCGAGTTAGCTTCATCTTTCCCACGACTTAGAACAAATTCTGAAAATGATTATTTATTTGTAGCCATGAATACCACTTTGGGGGGATGAGGGGAAAGAGGGGGAAGAGGGGGAAGAGGGGGGAGAGGGGGAAGAAGAATAAACAATTACCAATTACCAATGCCCAATGCCCAATGCCCAATGCCCAATCCCCCATTATTTATTTCCATTTCAGTTTTACGAAATAAGCTTTGCGTCCCATCGCATCGTGCCCGAGGGTGATATTTTCAACTGCGAGGTTGAAAGGAATTGCTGTGGTAATGTGACGCTGAAAGAAAGTGCCTACATCGGGAGCGAGTTCGGTTGCGGTTGTTGTGGCTAAACTCAAACCGATTAGTTGTTCGATGGGACCTCGGGGTAATAATAAATGCATTCCTACAGCTAATCCGGCTGTTAAAACAAAAGCAACTGATGCATTTGTGCCGCAGCGAGGATGTACGGCTAATTTCCATTCTCCATTGGTAAGCCTTTGCAGTGCAAGGTTTACAGCGCGTCGCAAATTGCTGATGTTGGCTTCACCATAAAGGTAAAATCCTTCTTCTGTAGATAAACCACTGTAAAGCTGATTATCTATATCAATATTTTCACGTTCGCTAAATTTTTGAGTTGCACTGCCGCCAGATTCGCTTAAAATCCATACTGTAGCATGTTCTAAAGCGTGAACTTGACGCAGCATTAAAATTTCTTTTAACCCAGGAACAAAAGATAACCTTTCGAGTAAATCGGCATCTTGGGTGGGAGAAGGCAATACAAAATCCGAATTAAAAAAATCAAAGGATAAGTCACTACCTTTGTAAAAAGTTGAGGTATCCATTCTTCATCACTCCCCCACCTAGATAGGTAAAATATATTCCACTCTCAATGTAACCTTTATAAAAAGGAATTATTGCTAATTTTTGTTGATTCTTAAAACTATATTAAATTAATACAAGGGAACGGGGAACGGGGAACAGGGAATGGGGAATATAGAAGAATATCTTAATATTAAATTGTTGAGAAGAGGGAACAGTGAATGGGGAACAGGGAACAGGGAACGGGGAACCAGAAATACAGAATAATACCTTAATAATTAAAAGTGGAGAAATTCTATAAAAGTAAACGGAATAGGCTTTACCTAAATCCAAATTATTTTATTTATATTTCCTATTTCCTATTCCCTATTCCCTATTCCCTATTCCCTATTCCCGGTTCCCTATTCCCTATTCCCCATTCCCCATTCCCTATTCCCCATTCCCTATTCCCCCTTCCCCATTCCCTTTTTTTAAAATAATTTTTATAAGTAGAAATTTACCCGTCCGTTGCTAGTCGGACGGGAATTGATTGCTGCTAGCTGCGTGCGCGTAGATCAATACCCTGCGATTGCGCGTTTTAGAGATGAGTTAAGCACCGAAAAGTGAAGCGTGAGGAGATTCGCTAGCAGCAACCGATCAAAGCGAACAAAAAATAAGCGTTACCATCGCCGTTTAATCCTGCGGTTGAGGAATTGTACAGCAGTTAACATCGTTTAAACAAACTTTACCCCAGTGCAAAGCCCAACGGACAAGAGCAACTCGGTTTTCGGTTTGTGTTTTGGTAAGAATATTGCTGATATGGTTATCAACAGTACGCTTACTAATTTCCAGTTTCACTGCAATTTGTTGGTTAGTTAAGCCAGTGGCCACTAAGTCGATTATTTGCAGTTCTCTGTCTGACAGACTAACAGGGGTCTGAGACTCGCCACCAGCCATTATAATTTCCATCCTCCCGATTAGTGGTAAATGTACTCAATTGCTTTTTCCCATTGTAGAAGATTCTTTTACTGGTAGGCGTTTCAACTGTTTGATGCAATACTATCGTCTATGATTTCTTTAATATTTCAGTTTTACGCTATACAGTATTTTATATTAGTATTTATTTTAACTTTATGTAGTGAATAAAAATAGGGTTATTACTGCTAGGAAATTTATAGTGCAAGAGTTAATTAAAACAAAGATCGAATAATATTGCTGTTTATTTGTATGAAGCATTGCTTTAGGGGTGCTAAATATTAGTGTAGGTTTCATACAGAATTTCTCTTTATAAATTAAAAAAAGTGGCTTGTTATGAATAGTCCCCGTGTTTTATGTTTGGGTGAAATACTATATGATGTGCTTGCCGATCAATTAGGGCGATCGATGTCTGAAGTTGAGTCGTGGACTTCTTATCCAGGAGGGGCACCAGCCAATGTTGCTTGTGCTTTAGTTAAGTTGGGAACGTCATCAGGATTTATTGGCGCAGTGGGTGAAGACGAGCCTGGAAACGAATTAGTCAAGCTTTTAGAAGAAATTGGTGTAGATACAACTGGGGTGCAGCGTGATTCTGAAGCACCTACCAGACAAGTTTTAGTTACCCGCAAACAAAATGGCGATCGCGTTTTTTCTGGATTTAAAGATTATGACACGGCAGATTTTGCAGATACTCGTCTGAAAGCTGCCAAATTGCCAGAAAAATTATTTGCAGAATCAGAAATTTTAGTCATGGGAACATTAGAATTAGCTTATCGGGAAACTGGGGCAGCTGTTTATCGTGCTTTGGAGTTAGCTTCCCAACACAATGTGAAGATTTTGCTTGATGTTAACTGGCGCGATGTATTTTGGAAAGATCCTGAGACTGCTCCCGACAAAATTCGCGAACTAATTAAAAAAGTAGATTTTCTCAAGCTTGCCAAGGAAGAAGCAGAATTATTATTTGATACTCATGATGCTGGAGCAATTACTTATCGCGTCAACAGTTTAGAAGGGGTATTAGTCACAGATGGAGACAAAGGTTGTGCTTATTGTCTCGGTGAAAACGAAGATAAACTCCCAGCTTTTTCTGTTTCTGTAGCAGACACAACTGGTGCAGGAGATAGTTTTGTAGCAGGTTTTGTTCATCAACTTTTAAATTATGGAGTACAAAATTTAAAAGATGCAGAAATCGTGAAGAAAATTATTGCTTATGCTAGCGCTGCGGGAGCTTTGACAACATTAAAACCAGGTGCTATTGCTTCTCAACCTACAGCAGAAGAAGTAGAAAAGTTTTTGAAAGAGCATTGAATTTGGTTTAGGATTGGGCGGGCAAGGATGCCCACCCCACAACAGATGTAGGGTGTGTTATCCCGAAGGGTAACGCACCTTTTATCAGTTATTAATTATCAATTATCATATGGTAGAAGGTAGGTTGGGTTAGACACGAGCAGGTAATTTGAAAAGTAATAGACAATTTATGATTATCGTGTCGTAACCCAACATCGGCATTTTGGATAAATTCAAATATTGTACAATTCTAATCAAAACAATGTTGGGTTAAGGCTTCTACATCAATTTCTAGTAGGGTGTGTTATCCCGGAGGGTAACGCACCATCTTATAAGGGTTTCGGTGCTGCCTTACTGAAGTCGTAACGCACCCTACAAATATTAATTGATAATTGATAATTGATAATTGTCCTCACAGTGGATAAGAAAAAAAACCTTACTAGAGCGCAGAGAGCGCGGAGGGAAGATTTAGAGAGAGAGTTTGTGAAACCCGATGAAACCGAGTTTGTAACAATCAACTTTTAAGTTTGCTAAACTAACATATACAACATTAGTATTGCTCCTTGCCAAATAATTATGGTGCAAACAATCCAAGCAAAAGATATCAATTTACGCTACTTAATTGATAATTTTGGTATTGAGTTAGTTTTTGATGACCAATTTTTTAGCGAATGGCAAGAAGATTTACCGGAAATAACAGATTTAGATAAACAACTTTTAGATAAAGTCAAAGCGGGTTATTTTAATTTGCTCAACTATCCTCCTTTACTGGAAGATGTTGTCAGAATGGCAATTATCGATCCCATACTTTTTATTGGCGATTTTTATCTCAATCCTTTTTATGTTAAATCGGAAGAATCTATAGATATTGCAGTACCAGATGAAGATGTCATCATCAAAGGTAGAATTGATACTTTAGTTTTACAAAAGCAATTATGGGTAATGATTATTGAGTCTAAAAAAGCCTCATTTTCTATTGAAGAAGGATTAGCACAAATTCTTACTTATATGTTAGGTAATCCAACAACAGACAAACCCTGTTTTGGTATGATTGGTACGGGTAGCGAGTTTATTTTCGTTAAATTAGTTAAAACAAATCCACCCCGTTACGCTTTATCAAAGGGGTTTTTAATGCGTAATCCAGGCAATGAATTATATGATGTTCTTCGTATTTTGAAGGGTTTGATACAGATAGCTAGTGTTTGACAAGTTTATTACCTGATATCTTGCACCATTCGCAACAAGCTCAAAGAAACCCGGTTTCTTGTTGTGAAAGCACTACTATCTCGTTATGAAATTACAAAGAAACCGGGTTTCTGACACTAGTGCTGTTCGGTCAGTTACATCTACTCGGCGGTTGAATATCCGGCGGTTGAAACCGCTGCTACACAAGCAAAACCCGCCGTCGCGGGTTATAAATATTATTTGCCTATGTAGCCGTGTTAGCGCAATTTATCTATAATCTTCTGCACAATAACCTCAAGCGGCTCTAAAATATCTACCGTAATCGCATCTAACGGCTCCTCAAGAATATCAAATTGACTTTTAAGAAGTTTTTCGCTCATAAAGTGATTTAACCGTTCCGTTAAACGTTTATGAATCAATTCAAATGAGCCTTTGAGATAAACCAGCTTTACAGATTCACCATCTATCAAAAGCATCTGACGATAACTTTCTTTCAAAGCCGAGCAAGTTATAACGATATCTGTATTTTCTGACAAACCCTGTTTGATGACATCTTGCATCTTTTGCAGCCACGGTATTCTATCTGTATCATTTAAGGCGATACCGTTTTGCATTTTTTCAATATTCTCTTGTGGATGGAAATCGTCTGCATCGCGAAATTCCCAACCTAAAGATTCTGCCAGCTTTTCACCGACGGTAGTTTTTCCCGAGCCCGAAACGCCCATTACAAGGATAATCATCTAAAAATTTGAATAATTGCCTTCAAAAACTAATATCGTCTTTTTCCTCTGTTTCCCGTTCCCTGTTCCCTCCTATATGACCAAAATTACTGTTTATGTAAAAAAATAATGTATCATTTTGATACTAATGTTGAAATAATGTATCATCCTTGTACCAAAAACTTTTGTTCAATTCTTTCTTAATTTATAATATTTCAGGTACAATTCGATGCATAAGCCTAAATAGTTTAACCCTATTTAATTAGAAATCATATTAATAGATAAATAATAACTTTAAAATGAGCGCTGAAATTAATCCAGGAACTCTAATCAATAATCGCTATATAATTCAGAAAACTTTGGGAAGAGGTGGGTTTGGCAGAACTTATTTAGCTTTGGATAATCAGCGTTTTAACGAACCCTGCGTGCTTAAAGAGTTCTTACCAGATACCCAAAGCCCCAGCGTTATTAGTAAATCCAAAGAACTATTTGAACGGGAAGCAAAAGTTCTATATAAAATCAAACATCAACAAATTCCTCAGTTTTTGGCTTTATTGACTCACGATCAACAACTGTTTATCGTTCAAGAGTATATCGACGGCAAAAATTATCTGGAAATATTAGGCGATCGCCTTAGTAACACTAGGAAGCCATTTTCGGAAGCGGAAGTGAGAACATGGCTTTTGGATATGCTGCCGGTTTTAGAATATATTCACGGTTGTAATATTATTCACCGGGATATTTCATTAGAAAATATCATGCTTCCTAATAATCAATCTAAACCCGTATTGATTGATTTTGGAGTTGTTAAACAGAAGTTTACTCAAATATTTTCGAGTAGTTCTTCGCAATCCTTTAGACAAGGTTCGGTGGTAGGAAAAATTGGTTATTCGCCACCAGAACAATTGCGTTTGGGACAGTGTTATCCCTCAAGCGATATGTACGCACTTGCTGTGAGTGCGCTGATTCTTTTAACTGGGAAAATGCCGAATTTATTAATAGATGATTCTTTAAACTGGGTTTGGCAATCTCATGTAAATGTTAGCAACTCTTTAGCTCATGTTCTTAACAAAATGTTGGCAGCAGTACCCAGCGAACGCTATCAATCTGCGACGGAAATAATAGCAGAGCTTCAGAATAATCAAAATTCTAATACTAATCTCAACCAGACAGTTACTAACAATAACTCGAAGCAAAAAATGTCATTAGGTGACATGATTTCAAGTTTATTACCAAGAATAACTCAGCAGAAAGAGCAGCATAATGCGGAGAATACGAATAATTTTGAACAACTCGGAGAAACACCAGTTTCTCAAAATTCACAGTTTGTAGATTATTGTAAGCAACAGCTTACTAATTCTATTGGTCCTTTGGCTAGTGTTGTGATGGAACAAACTTTGGCAGAAAACCCTGATATAGTATCTAAAGATTTTGTAGAAGTTTTAGCTCAAAAAATTCCAGATGCCCAAAGAGCAGAAAACTTTAGAAGCCAAATCAAACTTTTGAAAGAATATAAAACAGAACAACCCCAAAAGCTAACTCAATCAGTTTCAAGTTTGACAACTACCCCTGCAATTAGTCATCCAGATTTTCTAGATTATTGTCGTAGAGAATTTAGCAGTTTTGTAGGTCCTTTTGCTAGTGTGGTAATTAGAGATACTTTAGAAGAAAATCCAGATTTGACTCCGAAGCAACTTGTTGAAAGATTGATGACTGGAATCCCTAATCGTAGGAGAGCGAAGGAATTTGAAAAGCGGATTCTTAAAGATTGAGAATGGGTGATTGGTAGTTGGTAATTGGTAGTTGGGGATTGGGCATGGGGGATTGGGGATTGGGCATGAGGGATTGGTAATTGATAATTGGAAGTCAAATATTTTCTATTAAACAAAATTAATTTATATAAAATGCATCTAAAATATCTTCTGGCAAAGGTGCATCAAAATCATCTGGTACTGTAAATTCTCCTTTACACAAACCAAATGGCCTTGGTGGCTTTTTACTCTTCGTAATTGGTTTAAGTTCAGCAATAGGCTTATCTTGTTGAACAATAATAAAACTTTCACCAGCTTCAACTTGATTTAAGTACTTTGAAGGGTTTTGTTGGATTTCTTGGACTGTGATTTGTTGCATTTAGTAAAGTTGGGATAATTTCATTAAGATTTACGTTCTATTTGATTTTAAATCATGAGTTAAGTTAACTGAATCAAAACTAATATCATTTAATACAAACCATTCCGTTCATCTTGTTCTATTAATACTTCCATTTCTTCAACTGTTTCTTTTAAATTTGCTGCATCTACCATTATCTGAGCTAATGATGATAAATCATCGACAGATTCCCACTGTTCGCTTTGCCATATTTTAGAGCGCAGCATACATTTAGCACAGTGAAAAAACGCTTCTTTAATATTAACAACAAGTGCAAAATCGGGAATTTTACCGTTAATAGCCATACTTTCTCGTAAAGGTTTATCTCTGACAATCATTGCACTACCGCTAATTCGCAGAGTTTCACCTCTACCCGGTACGAGAAAGAATAAACCGACATTAGGATTTTCAAGTATATTTTGAAAGGTATCTGCTCGACGATTTCCCGGTCTATCGGGTATAGCTAAAGTGTTATCATCAAGTATTTGAACAAATCCCGGCGGATCTCCTTTGGGTGATATATCCATGTTTCCATTAGTATCTGATGAAGCGATAAATACTAAGGGAGATTTTGCAATAAAAGCGCGGCAGTGTTTGTTTAATTTTGGTATGGCGATGTCGGTGACTCGATGGCTGGGATATCCCATTACTTCTCGTAGTTGTGCAACGGTGGTGATGACTTCGGAGAATTGGGTTTTCATGGATGTTTTGAAGTGGAACTAAATATAGCATTCCTAAATCATTTCTGAGATTTTAGAAACCCGGTTTTTTGGAAAAACCGGGTTTCTGGCACCTAGCTTTCTCACGACTCATCGTGCGTATTGCTATAGAATTGATGATTATATGTTGTAAATTATCAACCACAATAAAGCAATAATCCATAACCTTTATGAGCAACTTTTTGACAATAGGAAAAAATTTCGTCAAAATTCTTCCAAAAAAATGCCTTTAAATATCTTCTAGTTACCAATCAATTATTTGCTGCTGTACGAGCTAGCATTTTTCATATTTTTACTGGTTTCGCGATCGCCGTTTTTACTGGAACCATTTTGGGAATCTGTGCGGGATTAATACCCTGGTTTAGACGTTTTATAGCACCTACTATTGCTGCTTTCCAAGGGATACCACCCATCGGCTGGATAGTTATAGCATTGCTTTGGTTTGGAAATGGTAGCGGTACATCTATATTTACAGTGGCTGTCGCGACATTGCCAATTATATTTATTAGTACTGTAAATGGGATAAATACAACCGATTCCCAATTATTAGAAATGGCGAGTTTGTTTCGCACTCCCAAACGATTTTTACTGTTAGATATTTATTTTCCTCTCTAGAAAGCTTAATTGTACACATAAATCGCGACATAATTATGCATATATTTTTAAGTAATTTGATGTAATATAGGACTCCTCCGCAGATTTTTGTTAGCGGAGCGTGTCCGGAACGGACATAAAAGTCTCAGTACACTTTCTATTCCCTGTTCCCTGTTCCCTGTTCCCTGTTCCCTGTTCCCTTTCTCAGCAAATCACTTTTGTGTGTTCCTAATATACTCAATCGCCACAATCAAAGCATCCAACATAATTTCATAACTTTCATCAGTTGAACGTTCAAATGTCATCATTCCCGCTTGCTCGACGCTAATAAAACCATAAATCGCAGCGTTAACCATTCGCATCGCATCAATCAGTTGATTTTCAGTCAAATCGTAACCTTGTATTCCCTGCTCAAATAAACCCAAAGCTTCTTTAATAACCGCATTTGCATCTTTATCTGTAGGGTGTAATTGATACTGCATCATCACTTTGTAACGCGCTGGATATAGCTTGGCAAAATCACGGTTAGCCATTCCCCCAGCTTTGAATAACTGACGCTGTTCCTTAATTCCTTGAATTTTTTGCTGACAATATTCTAAAAACTGCCGCCAAATTGTTAAAACTACCGCTTTTCTTAATTCAGCGTTTCCATTGAGATGTTTATAAATTGCCGGTGGTTTTATACCAAGCTCTCGCGCTACCCGATTCACCCCTAAAGCAGATTCTCCTTCTTTATCTAAACAGGTTATTGCAGCTTCGATTACATCTTGAGGAGTTAGTGAATTTTCTTTTGTCGGACGACCCATATTTATGTTATTTTAAATTTAGTTAATGGTATTAACTAAAAGTGAATATAATTAACTTCATTAAGGATATCAGAGCAAGAGGGGGTTAAAACCCTTACTACAAACCTTTATTTATTTTTATTTATGGATGATTTAGTATTTAAACCAGCATATCAACTTGCTCGAATGATAAGAGAGTGTCAGGTTTCATCAGTTGAGGTGTTACAAGCGTATTTGGATCGGATTTCTGTGCATAATTCTAAATTGAATGCAATTTGTACTCTTAATGAAAAGGCTTTAGAAACTGCAAAACAGGCTGATGAAGCTTTAGTAAAAGGTGAAAATTGGGGATTGCTTCACGGCGTACCGATAACAATTAAAGATACTTTTGAAACGAAAGGATTGCGTACTACTGCGGGTTACGAACCTTTGAAAAATTATATTCCCACAGAAGATGCGACTGCTGTTGCGCGTCTTCGTCAAGCTGGAGCAATTATCATCGGTAAAACTAGCCCCTCTCAATTAGCTGGTGATTATCAGGGAATAAACGATATATTTCCTAGAGTAAATAATCCTTGGAATTTGGAATATACTTCCGGTGGTAGTACTAGCGGGGGAGCAGCAGCAGTTTTAGCAGGCTTTTCATCTTTAGAATTAGCTTCTGATAATGGTGGCTCGATTCGTCATCCGGCTCACTTTTGCGGATTGTACGGACTCAAACCGACAGATAGACGGGTTCCGACTACCGGGCATATTGGGGATACTACGAATATGGATTTTCGCTGTATTCGACAAATGTTTACCGTGGGAGGATTGGCGCGTTCGGTTGAAGATTTACGCTTATGTATAAAAAATATTGCTGGTGCAGATGCTCGTCAACCGGATATTCCTCCAGTACCTTTGGATGAAGTTGAGGAGAAAAGGTTAGAAAATCTCAAAATTGCTTGGATTGATGAAATACCTTTATATCCAGTTGCCAGAGAAATTAAATCTGCAATGCAATCGGTGAGAGAAAAACTTGCTGATGCTCGAATAAATATTCAAAGCTGGATACCGAAATACGATTTCGCTGCTGCATGGAAGGTGTTTTATGCCGTGGGTACCTATAACCTGGTGTATACCCAACCTACAGATTTGAAAAACATTCGCGAGCAGATGACATTTTTATTTAGGGAAGCAACAGAAGGCGAAAACGAGTTGCGAGAAATTAGTAAAGTGCCGTCGATTTCCCTACCGATATTTATGAAAAAATCATTGCAGGGTTATTTTGAAGCTTTGACACAAAGGGATAATTTGATAGCTCAAATGGATAGAGAATTAGAGCAATGGGATGTATGGCTTTGCCCAGTAGCGATGACAACTGCATTTACCCATAGAGCCAAAGGTGCAGCAATTGAAATTGATGGTAAAAAAGTTCCTTATCAGATGGCGAATGGTGCTTATATAGTTCCTTTTAATCTTACCGGGAATCCGGTTGTGGTGATTCCGATTGGTTTTACTCAAGATGGATTACCGATTGGGATGCAAATTGTGGGTAAAAGATGGAAAGAGATGGAATTGTTGAGTATTGCACAGAAGTTGGATGAAATTGTTGGTGGTTTTCGTATTCCCTCGTTACAAGGCTCTGCCTTGTAATGCTTGTGTAGAGGCTCTGCCTCCAGATTGCCTTAGTGGAATGCTATATATCTCTCTCCATTTCTTTTCTCTGCGCCCTCCGCGTCTAAAAGGGTTTTTTTCAACAATCTTCTGCGATAAAAAATCCAGTAACAAAGGAATAAATTCCTTACTACGAACTTTTATTAAGGTTTTTTTCTCAACAATCTCGCGATAAAAAATACAGTAACAAAGGAATAAATTCCCTACTACAAACTTTTATTTTTAGTTATGAATAATTTAGTATTCAAACCTGCGTATCAACTTGCTCGAATGATAAAAGAGCGTGAAATTTCATCAGTCGAAGTTTTAGAAGCACATTTAAATCAAACTCAACATAATTCTAAATTGAATGCAATTTGTACTCTCAACAACAAATCTTTAGAAACTGCAAAACAAGCCGACGAAGCTTTAGCGAAAGGTGAAAATTGGGGATTGCTTCACGGCGTACCGATAACAATTAAAGATATTTTTGAAACCAAAAAGCTACGTACAACGGCTGGATATAAACCCCTTGAAAACTACATTCCTATTAGTGATGCTACGGTAGTGGCGCGTTTGCGTGGTGCGGGGGCAATTATTTTAGGTAAAAGCAATACTGCCGAACTTGCGGGGGAATATCAAAGTGTTAACGATATCTTTCCCCCTGTGAATAATCCTTGGAATCTTAAATATACTGCTGGCGGTAGTTCTGGAGGAAGTGCTGCGGCTGTTGCGGCTGGTTTTTCAAGTTTGGATATAGGAAATGATGTTTCTGGCTCAATTCGTCAACCGGCCCATTTTTGCGGTGTTTATGGACTAAAACCAACCGATAGAAGAGTATCTTCTGCTGGGCAAATACCCGAAGTTCCGGGACAGCCAAAATGTATTCGTCAAATGCAAACTGTGGGACCTTTGGCGCGTTGTGTTGAAGATTTACGGTTATGTTTTACACTGATTGCGGGTGCGGATATTCGGCAGCCAGATATTGTGCCGGTTCCTTTTGATACGATATCCAATAAGCCTTTGCAGGATTTGAGAATTGCTTGGATGGATGGTTGGGATGAGCTTCCCGTTTCTTCAGAGATTAAATCTGCAATGCAATCTGTAGCGAATAATTTAACTCAAGCAGGTGTAAAAATTGAAAGTTG
>JBCCLY010000045.1:0-11888 GCA_039026655.1 Cyanobacteria bacterium P01_C01_bin.38
GTGTCCGTTAGGACATAACAATTTTTTGAGAAAGGGAACGGGGAACAGCGGAAAGTGCGGTCTTGGGGGTTTCCCCCAAGAGCAACTTTCCAAGACAGGGACTAGCGCAAAGTGCGGTCTTGGGGGTTTCCACGCCAGTTCCTACAACGGAGGGAACCTCCGCAACGGACTGGCTCCCCATGAGCAACTTTGTAAGAGAGCGAACAGAAAGTGTACTGAGACTTTTATGCCCTCGTGAGATTTTAGAAACCCGGTTTTTTGGAAAAACCGGGTTTCTAGCACCTAGCTTTCTCACGACTCATCTAGAATTGCTATAACCTTTTGCAGTTAACAAAAAAGCGAAGACTAGTTAGATAAGTATAAAAATATTAATTTAAAAGCAGGCATTGTGCGTGGCTAGGGTAAAATATTTTCATGGATTCAATATTATTTGTTTGCCATACTGCTGCGATTGGCTGCTATTTGAGAACTGCTATACGCTATTGTTTGCAAGGTTCTTCAAAGACTATAGAAATATTGTTAACAAATCGCAACATTTTGCTCGTCCTGAAATTGCCTAGTAGTTTGTACAATGCAGCTGTGACGTGGATTTAAATCCAGATTGTGGCTCCTTAACGACATTCATGAGCATTTCGACTTCCGTGCTGAGTGATTTGCTACAGGCACTACCGTACCTGCGGCCCCAAATATACTTCAAAGCTTCATTAACAGCGCTCTCCCACGCGATGGAAGACCAGGTTTTGGCTGCCACAATGGAGCAGCCTTTAGTGATTGCCAATTTTCAGAGAGAAAGATTCTACCGTCAAGAAGCTAATCGCTATCAGAGATTAGCGCAAATTAGTAATCAAGTATACGTTTTATCTGCACCAGAAACAGATTTTAGTAGCAGTTCCGAATATTATGAAAAGGTAGCTTTTGAGCCGAAAGATGCCCTTTCTCAAGAATGGCATTTGGTAGTTATTGCTTTTAATTATGCTACTTGCTTAGTTTGCCGAGAATATCCTGCTTCTATACTCAGAAGAGAAATGTCTCCCGAATCAACTCCTAGTCTTGATATGGATACGGCAAGGAGATTTGAGGGAATTTGGACGGCTGAAAGGGGTGTAAGCATTAAAGCTGCTGACTTGTTATTAGATAAAATACTTATTTACCGTCCGGAATTAGCAGAGAAAATAAAGCAAGCGCGTCAACGCTTTGGTATTGGAGAAAGTTATATCCAAAGTATTGCAGACGAAGGTAGCGAATATGCTTGCGACATAAATACAAACCCTTTCGTGCAGCGTTTAGTTACCTATTTACAAGCCAGCCAATATAAATTACACAAAGCTTATCGGTCGATCGCCGCACAAGCACGAAAAGAACGTTTAGTCAACTCAATTAGTACCGCAATTCGGCGATCGCTCAATCCACAATCCGTATTGCAAGTAGCCGTACAGGAGTTAGGGCAAAACTTAGCAGCTAGCCGATGTTTAATCTACCGCACTCAAAGAGACGACACAAACGCCATCATCGAACACGAATATCGGCGCTCTGGTGTTTTATCGCTTTTAGGGCAAACCAGAGAATTACAAAAAAATCCCATATTTCAGGAAGTAATACAAACTGGTGAAGGTGTTTGTGTTTCCGATACTCTTGAAGATTCTCGCGTGATTAATTCTGTGGAAGTTGCGGATTTTGTCAAAAGTTTTTCTATTCGTTCTTGGTTAATGGAACCCGTGTGGTTTCAGGGGCGAATGTTAGGCATCATAGAATTACAATATTGCGACGATAAACCCCAAGAATGGCAAGCTGGAGAACTAGATTTAGTAACGGCGATCGCCACTTCCGTCGGAGCCGCTTTAATTCAAGCCGAAGCCTACGCCAATTTAGAAGATTTTAACCAACAATTAGAAGCATTAGAACGTACTCGCAGCAACTTGATAGCGATTACCGGACACGAATTGCGTACTCCACTTTCCACAATTCAGGTGTGCTTAGAAAGCCTTTCTACCGAACCAGATATGCCATTAGAATTGCGCGAAGTCATGTTAAGTACGGCACTTTCCGACTCAGAAAGAATGCGGAAACTGATTCAAGATTTTCTGACTCTTTCCAACTTAGAAAGCGGTCGTATAGAATGGCATCCAGAAACTTTGACTCTACAAGAATGCGTAGATTTAGCAGTTAGTAGAATTAACGCTCGCACCAAGGTAGAAGACTTACCTAAAGTATCCGCAGAAATATCAGAAAATTTACCTTTAATTAGAGCAGATGGCGATTGGTTAGTCGAAGTGCTAGCGAAACTGATGGATAACGCTTGTAAATTTACGCCACCTGAAGGAAAAATTACAATCAAAGCGAATCGCAACGGCAATCAAATGGTTGAAGTGACAGTTGCCGACACCGGAAGAGGAATAGAACCCAATCGTTTAGAAATAGTTTTTGACCGTTTTTATCAAGAAGAAGGAGCCTTGAGACGCACCACGGGAGGAACAGGTTTAGGATTAGCAATTTGTCGTCAGATAGTCATTGGGTGGGGAGGAAAAATTTGGGCAGAATCATCAGGTAAAGATAAAGGCTCCAAATTTCACTTCACCGTACCGAGTATATATTAACTTTAATGAAAATATAGTCAAATGGGTTCAGATATAGTTTATTGTTAAAGCTATAAAATGGAGCAAGGATAATTAATCCTTTGAAAGATGAGACTTGTAGAGCGACATTTAATAAAGCCGACGAAGCCGAGTTATAGAGAATTAGATAAATTATCATTTTTATCTAAAAACCTTTATAACAGTGCTACATATATTTGTCGTCAAGCATTTTTCAGTGGTTTGATTGTACCAAGCTTTAATCAACTTTATCATCAACTAAAAAATGGTCAGGATTATAAGTCATTACCAGCGAAAGTCAGTCAAATAGTAATAAAGCAAGTTGCACGAAGTTTTAAATCATTCTTTGCCGCAATAGCAGCATATAAACAAGATAAATCCAAGTTTAATGGAAAACCTAGATTACCAAATTACAAGCATAAAATTAATGGTAGGAATTTAATATGTTACAACTATCAAGCCATATCTAAAAAGCTTCTAAAACAGGGTTATATAAATCCATCTCTTACTAACTTAAAAATAAAAACAAAACAAACTTCTATTTCTGAAGTTAGGATAATACCAAAAAATGGTTGTTATTTAATTGAAATTGTCTATGAAAGAGACTGCTCAAATGATTTGGATTCGCTTTCAGATAAAAGAGTAGCAGGAATAGATATTGGAATATCGAATTTAGCAACAGTTACCAGTAATTTAGAAGAACTATCACCTTTTATAGTTTGTGGTAAAGCAATCAAAAGTACTAATCAATATTTCAATAAATATAAAGCTCGATTACAGTCACTTTTACCCACTGGTAAATATAAGTCTCGACGTATTGATAGACTAACTATCAAACGTAATAATAAAGTGGATTATTATCTCCACACAGCTAGCCGATTTATTATTAATCAGCTAGTCAGGCATCAAATAACAAATTTGATAATTGGTAAAAATGATAATTGGAAGCAATCAGTAAAATTGGGAGCTAAAACCAATCAATCATTCACATCAATTCCTCATGCTAAATTTATTGAACAATTAATTTATAAGTGTCAACTAGTAGGGATAAAGGTACAAACAATTAATGAATCCTACACGAGTAAATGTAGTTTTCTAGACTTAGAGCCTATTAAAAAGCATGAAACATATCTAGGTAAAAGAGTACATCGAGGATTATTTAAATCAAGAGAAGGTAAAACTTACAATTGTGATATTAATGGTAGTCTTAATTGTATTAGAAAGGTAGTTGGTGACTCCCTTTTTAAGGGAAAACTGATAGAGAGGCTTGTAGTTAGCACATTTTGGATGAAGCCTTACAAAGCTAAAAACTAGTTGAAATATTTGACTATATTTTTAGTAACTATTGATGGAAGTCAGGAGGAGAGATTGTCGGTTGTAATGGGTAATAGGTAGTAGGTAATTGGTAATGGGGAATGGGGAAGAGGGGGAAGAGGGGGTAGAAAAAATTCCTAACTCCTAACTCCTAACTCCTAACTATCCCCAATGCCCAATCCCCAATCCCCAATCCCCCATGCCCAATTCCCCATACTTAATTATTGTTAAAGTTCCTAACGCAATCGTAATATGGTTCCTAGTAGAGTGTTACGATGCCGTAAAAACGTTTCAACGTTGAGAGGATATATTATGGCAAAAACACTCTCCGGAAAAACTCCATTATTTGGTGGCAGCACCGGCGGTTTGCTTAAGAAAGCGGTAGAAGAAGAGAAGTACGCGATTACTTGGACTAGCACCAAGGAACAGGTTTTTGAAATGCCTACTGGTGGCGCTGCAACCATGCTTGAAGGCGAAAATATGCTGGAAATTGCTCGTAAAGAGTACGGCATCGCCTTGGGCGCTCAATTCCGGAAAATGAAACCTAAGATAGAAGACTACAAAATTTACCGGATTTATCCTAACGGTGAAACTCAATACTTACATCCTGCTGATGGTGTCTTCCCTGAAAAAGTCAACGAAGGTAGGGAAAAAGTACGCTTTAACGCTCGTAAAATTGGAAATAATCCTAGTGCTGCAAAACTTAAGTTTAGTGGCGTAAAACCTTTTGACGCTCCTAATCCGTAGTTGATTCAGTGAACAGTGAACAGTGAACAGTGAACAGTGAACAGTGAACAGTGAACAGTGAACAGCTAAAAAGTAGCAGTTAATTAGCTTATCGGGAATTGAACAAAAAAATATGGGGAATAGATTTTCAGTTAGGACTTTGTTAAGACTTTTAAACTGTATGTCTTTCCCTGTATTCCGATGTTTAACCGATAAATGATAACTGTTCACTGTTCACTGATAACTGATAACTGCTCACTGATAACTGTTCACTGTTCACTGATAACTGATTACTCTTGTATTGATTCGTAAAGTAATTGTACTAATAATCGAGTGCCGTCACTTTGCTTGAGTTCTGCATAAGAGGGTTCGGGACGTTTTCCGATTTCCCGTAAGTCGCTTAAGAGTTCTGGATGAAACTGACAGGTAAAAGAACGACGCATTTTTTTGGTTTCAAAGTCTTTGTAGTTGATACAGGTACAAGAGCATTCGGTTAATATTTTTCCGTGTGCTTCTGTTGAGGCTAAAATCTCGACTGAGTAAGGTAGTTGCAATAACCAAGAGAGACTGCTGCCAGCTATGATATGTCGATGGGGAACAATAGCGTTGTGAAGGGAAAAGTACGCCCAATTGGCAAAAAGAATTGCTTCTTCGTTAACTTCATCGTAGTGAAACATGGAAATAGCAACATCACGTCCATGTTCTTGAATCATTTTATCAATTACTCCTTCGTGTTCGTAAGCCATAATTTTATGAGCTTCGAGGAGTTCGATAGGGATTATTGAGTTTTTAGCGTTTGGAGTTCGGTAAGGTAATAGATGGCGATCGCCGATTTCTTTGTCTTCATTAAGAACTACTGCAAAATTGGCATCATCCCAACCTTGAGCAACAATTCTACCATCTCGCTTTTCAATTTTAAGATTTTCTCCCAGTGACTGAATTTTTTCTACAACTGATTTTAGAGAAATTAAAGCTTCTCCTTCAATATCGCGAGCTAAAGTATCTGTATTAAGTATTTCTTGAACGGCGCGTTTTAGTAAACGAACGTGACATTCTGCTGCTAACTGATGGCTGACACAAATCATGATGACAGGTGCGCTTTGAGGAGAGCGGGATAAAAGAAGTTTCTCAACTAAATCCAACATACCTTCTCTAGAAATGTTAGAAGAAGTCCATTGAGAGGAATCGTGAGCCGAAGCGTTACCGCCTTCTAATATCACTCCCATACTGGAAGAAAGAATAGGAACTACCGAATTTAAATCAAGAGTTCCTACATCCCAAGCCGGGTATAAAATTGAATCACAATCAGCTAATTTTTGAGCAATGAAAGCGACATTTTTAGATGCTCTTACTTCTTCATCTAAACTGTTCATACCGACGTGTTGCCAAGGTTCGACAATAAAAATACAGTTGCGAGATATCTGAGGATGCTGAAGTAAAAATTCCCAATCTTCTGGAGTATTAATAACTTTTTCTAGCGGTGATGTATCTCCCCATTCAAACTTTCCATCTTCAGAAAATAAAGATTTTTCAGGTAAAGGATCTTCCGAACTCCTATCTTTAAGAAAACGACCTAATAAAATCAGCAGTGATTGCAAATCCGAGCCTTTTTCTCTTAGATAACCAGGTGTTAAACGCCATTTATGGAAAGTTTCTTTTTTTTGCAATGAAGTCATAAATATTCTGGATTTTTGCCAACCTTATAATATTAAGATGGAAGACTTCACGTTGAACAATGAGAAAATTTATTGTTGATATAAAAATTGGCATAATAGCTCTCACCCGCTTATGAGTGGAGCTAGCAATACGAAGCCAACCTGCGTTGGCTAAATTGGGTACATATTTTATCTTTTAAATTTCTGGTTCAATGCCTGCTGCTCTGAGTTGTGCTGCTAGTTTTTCGGCTTTTTCCGAACCCCATAGTAAAAGGTTGCCGTTTTCATCCCACCACCGCAACCAATAACCAGTGCGATTTTCTCTATTTCCCTGCCATACTCCTAAAAATAATTGCATTTGAGCAATCCAGAAACGATTGTTAGCATCTGGTTTTTGCAGATGATAGCGTTTTGAATCATCTAATTGATAAACTTCAATTTCGCCGCTATCAGGTTCAAAAATGATGTAGTTAGAAACTTCTAAAACTTGTTCGTAGAAGAACCACTTTCCTGGAGGATAAGTAGGTTTAATAGAATACTCGCCGCCTTCAGTATCGGAAAGAAATTCCATGACTATGACTGGAATATCACCCTGAAGCTGTGGTGTGTAGCTGCGTTTAACTTCTTTACGGGATACGGTAATTTTAGGCACGTAAGCCCAATCGGGGGCTTTGACTACCATTTTTTGATTTACTGTCGCGCAGATGCCGTAGTTGGTGCTGGAAAGGGAATTTTCTGGTAATTTATTTGCTATTTCTAAACTTTCGGTTAATGCAGCAGCCAGTAATGGTTGATTGATATCGTTTAAATCGCTGTCTAAAACAAAGTCTTCGGGGAGTTTTTCCCAAGTGATTTGGTAGTTGGGAGCGGTGGAAAGCATGGGGGGAGTGATAGTGGTTTTGTTTTAGTTTAGCGGTTGGGGGGTTAAAGCCAGAATTGGCGATCGCCATCTAAAGCACCCGGATAAATACCTTGTAAACGTCGGTAAGCCATAACATCGGAGCCGTAAAGCGGTACTGGTAAGCGTGGTTCTCTAAGGGAGCCATAATGAAGTAGTGTAAGTTTGAGTGTAGTATCTACTAAATCTTCAATTGATACTAATTGTCCTTGTTCATGAATTTTTAAACGTAATGGAAGAGGTAAACCCATATTTTCGTTTTTCAATTCAGTTGTTACCAAAATCACTTCACGAGATGATAGACGTAATGCCAAACCTTTTGTAGGTGCTTTAATAACTTGTCCATTCCAGTTATAAAGTCGAGGAATTCCTGATTTATAGCATTCCACTAAAATAAATTTAGAGTTTATAACTTCTGCCCATTCTTTTAAATGTATAGCTTCTTGACCGCAAAAACGTCCGTCTCGATAGATTAAAACAGTCTTTCCTTTTAGTTTTGATCTAGGAAGAAATTTTTCTAAAACTCTTCGGGGAATCTCTTCACCTTCAATTAAAGCATCTTCCAATTTATAACCGTTAAATTCCCCTTTTCGTCCATAAAGTCTTAAGCTAGCGCAAGCATTCATAGTTCCAGCAGTCTTCTTTTTAGAACCCCTAGAAATATCTAAACCAACAAAATAATCTGCTATTTTCAAGGGTTCAGCTAACACATAAGGTAAATTGCCTAATTTAGCTAATATTCCTGGAATAACTTGATTGAGAATGTTATTAACTTGAACCTTTTTTAAAGTATCTTCGTAAATTACTTGGCTGGCTATTCCTCTTCTTAATAAACGCGAATAAACCGAAGAATAAAGACTATCACCTGTATCGTCAGTACTTCTATCGCTAGTAGGTAAAAAGACTAAAACTATATTAGGATGTCTTACCATCAAATCATCTATAGCTTCCTCAATTTTGATTCTACTTTCGATACTAGTATAATTTTCTAAAGGTATTGATTTGATATTTTCATCAGCTATTATGCTTCCAAAACCATATTTATGTAAACGTTGTTGAACTTCATTTAAAAATCGTTTACCAACCTGGAAATTACCTATTTTCAAAGCAGCTATATTTATTTTATCTGATGAATCTTGGTAATCCTCGTGACGTAAATAAACTCCACCCTGAGAAAGTCCTTTTAATATACTTTTTTGAAAACCGACTGTATTGTTACCAAATAAAAGTTTGGTTTCTGAAAGCTTTAATGATGGCTGCCAAAATAAATGTGAATAACTAGAACTATTTATACTTCGTCCTAATTTTAATCCATAATTAGCTAAAACTATATTTGCTTCTTTCTTGTAAACCTCTAAAAGTTCTTTTCTTTCTCTACAAGCTACTTTTGTTGCTTTAAGTAGCTTTCCATAATCTACTTCAAATTTATTAGCAGTTTCAGCGGTTACACATGGACTTAAAGCTGCCATTGCGTAGCGAAACTGTGTCTTATTCTTACCAAATTGCACGGTGACTACTGGTTGCTCTTCGGGTGCTTCTTCCAATGCTTGCTTGCTAATTGCACCAGTTGCATCTTCTATTAACCTTTCCCTATGTTCGGCAATATTACCAATAATTCCGGTGATTGTAGCAAAGCTATTGTGTTCGATATCTCGAACTTTTAAACCAATTAACAGCTTTTGTGGATCTTGTCTAAAAGGATGATTTTCAAAAAATTCTGCTAAATTACTTTTACAGCTAAAATTACTTTTGATAGTTATTGTTAAAGCTGAGAATAACCGATTGTTTATTTCTATAGTCTCTGCCCAAAAATTAGCTTCTCGCTTTACTTCTACCTGTTTTTCCGATAAAGCTGTTTCTGATGAAAAAGGACGAGTAATTTTTAAAATTCTAACCGCTAACTGAGCTAAAATAGCAGCTGTCAACTGCGGCTGACTTACCCATTGAATAGAATAATCACAATCGCCGATATCTTTTCTCAATTCTTCACATATTTCTGTTAATGCTTCTCGCCATTCTTTCTGGCTTGGCATTATTTGATCTGGTTTAGCTAAAGCCCAAAAAAACTTATTATCCCAAATTACAATAACATCTGGAAATTTGTGACACAAACGCCAACTTAAACGGTTGCCAATTTCTCGCTTAACTTCTGGAGAAAGTCTAAAACAGATAAAATTTAGTTTTAAATCTTTTGAGATTACTAAAGGTAATATTTCGCTTAAAAACTTTGTTTCTAAAGCCGATTGCGGACGTGGTTGAACCATAACACTATTCATATAGCACCCTCAATAGCAAATTCACAAATAGGACTAAAAGGACAAAATCGACAGTTTATGCCAGAATTTTGGGGAAATATATCTCGAAAATCATCGGTTTTTTGACGGTAACTCCGTAAATCTTTTTGATGCTGTTTTGCTATCCTAGACATCGTAATTTGGAAAGATTCTAACGTTTCAGGTGTAGCTGTAATTGGTTTTGATTGCTTGCAGGTTTCTAAGTTATAAAACGAAGCAACTGCTTTATGTTCTGGGTAAATATAGCTAGCTGCTAACAGATAAATGTAAGCCTGTCTGCGGTCAAAGTCGGATTTACCAGTTTTGAAATCTAAAATATGTAGGGTATTGTCTTCTTCTAAAAAAATACAGTCGATTGCTGCATATAAATTGAATAAATAATTACCCTGCTCAATCAAAATGGGTTCGGGAAAACCCTCATCACCTCGACTGAGCTTAATTACTTTTTTGCCTAGTAGAATCGGATTTTCAAGATAATTTTTAATTACTTGAGTTACTCTTTGTTGAACTAAATCGGATTCTTTACTCAACTGCAAAATGCTAATTATTCGATTCAGTGCATCTTCTCGTGAAAAAATTGAAGAGTCTTGATGAATTTCGTAAACCGCCTTTTGTGCCAACAACCCTATAGTCTGAGCAGTATTATCTTTTTCTAAAAGTGCTGCTACTTCTGGTTCCTTTTTTCTCGCTTTAGCAAAACCTCTTTTCATATCACAATGAAGATGTTCGAGTCCTACTGGTGGAGAAAACAAAGATAGCAGATTGTAGCTAGCAAAATTCCAAACTTTTTTCATAAAAAACTCTTAATTTTATTCATTTTGTAAGGATTTCGTAAATCGCTTGACTGGTTATAGCAGATTTGGATACACCTGGTTTATTAGCAATTTCAAAAGTCTGTAAAGCTTCCAACATTTGCTCGGCAGCTTGTTTCAAGTTTGTATCGCTACTCGAATTCTGAACCTCTTCTAAAAGAACTGCTAGAGGTCTACCAACAGAAAAACATAGCTGATTTGAGTTAATTTGTTTTTTATTCATTTGACTAGAGATAAACGAGCTAATGTACTATGATGTATTTATTGCACAAGTTGACCAATTTAGTCAACTAGTAATTAAAATTTTATAGATATGAACCATTGAGAAAAGGTAGAGTATGATTCTTAGGCTTAAAGGAAGAGAACCGTGAAAGAAACCTTTGGTAAACTCATTCGTCAGGCTCGCAAACAGAAGGAATACAGTCAGCGCGAGCTAGCTAAGCTTGTAGGAGTTAACTATACCTACCTGTCTAAGTTGGAGAATGACCACGCTGGCTATCCTCCTAGTGAAGAAGTTATTAACTTGTTAGCGGAAAAACTAGATTTGATAGAAAAAAAAGATGAGCTAAGACGACTTGCAGGAAGAATAACCCCAGAAGATGCTGAAGTATTTGAAGAGCTTGTAAGAAAGTATAAACAAATGCCTGCTTTACTTCGCAGAATGCGTGATGAACCCAAGTTTGCAAAGGAAGTATTGCAACAAACAACTCAAGATGAAGAGGAGAAATAGAGTTGAATGTTATTAAGCCATATCGCTTTATGTCTAAGCAAGAAATAGAGCAGGTGGCATTAAATATTTTGAATAGGGTGCAAGCAAACCGAAAACGTCCTTTAAAAGGAAGTTGTGTTGCTGAAGCTGTTGCCGATTATCTGGACATAGGTATTATTTGGGAAACTATACCCGCCGATAATGAGGGGTATATCGCAGCAATGATTTGGCCAATTCAAAGAAAAATTATTATTAACGACCAAATTCCAGAATTAGAGGGTGGTTTTGGACAATCTACCATAGCTCACGAAATAGGACACTGGTTGCTTCACATAGAGCATGATGCTCTCGACATATTTAAAGAAAGAATGAGTCCTGAATTGATAATGACTATAGAACCATTTTTATGTCGTAGCGTTACTGCTCAAAAAGGAATTGAATGGCAAGCTCAATATTTGGCTAGTTGTTTACTTATGCCTTTATATAAATTAGAAGAAGCACGAAGAGGACGCGATCTTACTAAATGGCGACATTTGTATGCTGTCGCAGATGAATTAGGAGTAACAATTTCCAATCTGACAAACCGCTTATACAATCTTGGCTGGATTTATATCCCTAAAAATTCTAAACAAATTTATCGAGGTCAGGCTTTTCCGAAATAAATATCAAAATTAGTATTTACATGAATACTTCACTAACTAATCCTAATTCCACCCTACAACTAAAAACTACATCGTAATTGCCATCTACCAATCCCAACTAAAATCAAACTAATAATTAGTCCTAAAATAGTAATTCTTCGTCTGCGATTTTGATTTTCGATTTCGACATCGCAAACTAATTGAGAACTTTGAATAAATTCTTTTTCTCTTACACTAAGTTCTTCACA
>JBCCLY010000046.1:0-11812 GCA_039026655.1 Cyanobacteria bacterium P01_C01_bin.38
AATTATGTTTGATGCACTAGCCGATCGTTTAGAATCTACGTGGAAAAAGCTCCGGGGACAAGGTAAAATCTCCGAATCGAATATTCAGGAAGCTTTGCGGGAAGTACGCCGCTCTTTATTGGAAGCGGATGTTAACCTCCAGGTAATTAAAGAATTTATTAGCGAAGTTGAAGCCAAGGCACAAGGTGCTGAGGTTTTGAATGGTGTACGCCCTGGCGAGCAGTTTATCAAAATCGTTCATGATGAACTAGTCAATGTGATGGGGGAAACTAATGTTCCCCTAGTGCAAGCCGAAGAATCGCCAACTATTGTTTTGATGGCTGGTTTGCAAGGTACTGGTAAAACCACCGCTACGGCTAAGTTGGCATTGCATCTGAGAAAGTTAGAACGCAATTGCTTGATGGTGGCAACTGACGTTTATCGCCCTGCTGCGATCGATCAGTTAATAACTTTGGGTAAACAAATTGACGTGCCGGTGTTTGAACTGGGAAGCGATGCAAATCCAGTTGAAATTGCCCGTCAAGGTGTGGAGCGTGCTAAGGCAGAAGGTATCGACACCGTAATTATTGATACTGCCGGTCGCCTGCAAATTGACGAAGATATGATGGCGGAATTAGCCACCATCAAAGAAACCGTCAAGCCTGATGAAACATTGCTGGTAGTGGATGCAATGACTGGTCAAGAAGCAGCAAACTTGACTCGTACTTTCCACGAAAAAATTGGTATTAGCGGTGCAATTTTAACCAAGTTAGATGGTGATAGCCGTGGTGGTGCGGCGTTGTCAGTGCGGCGAATTTCCGGTGCGCCAATTAAGTTTGTTGGTGTAGGTGAAAAAGTCGAAGCGCTACAGCCGTTTTATCCCGATAGAATGGCATCGCGGATTTTGGGAATGGGAGATGTCTTAACTCTGGTAGAAAAAGCCCAGGAAGAATTTGACATCGCCGATGCCGAAAAAATGACAGAGAAAATGCTGTCGGCGCAGTTTGATTTTACCGATTTTCTTAAGCAACTGCGTTTGTTGAAAAATATGGGTTCCCTTGGCGGCATCATGAAGATGATTCCGGGAATGAACAAAATTTCCAACGAACAGCTAGAGCAAGGGCAATCTCAGTTAAAACGTTCCGAAGTCATGATTAATTCCATGACTAAGCAAGAGCGGAAAGATCCCGATTTACTCGCAAGTTCTCCCAGCAGACGGCGACGGATTGCCAGTGGATGTGGTTACAAAGAAAAAGATGTCAGCAAACTGGTAAGCGACTTCCAGAAAATGCGGAGCATGATGCAGCAAATGGGGCAAGGTAACTTCCCAGGAATGCCAGGAGGAGGCGGAATGTTTGGCGGCGGCAGAAATCCGATGGCAGCCGGAAACGCTCCTGGTCCCGGATGGCGCGGAAACGCTGGCGGTAAAAAGAAGCCGAAAAAAGCTAAGAAGAAAAAAGGTTTTGGTACGCTTTAACAGTGAACAGTGAACAGTGAACAGTGAACAGTTACCAGTGAGAAAGGTATTTGTTATTAGTCTTAACCTCTAACCTTTGACCTTTAACCTTTGACCTCTAACCTCAGAAAATAGCACTTCATGCCGTGCAAGTGCTAAAATTATCATCTGCTACTTGTGGGAATTTTTTATCTTCCACGGGGAGGGGCATTTCCTGTTTTTTAGGGAAAATGCTTTCATAATGTTAAATGGATTTGTTACGAACTCTAGTTGTAAATCAATACCTGACAAAGTAGGAGAATAAGCTCTTAATCATGATTAAATTGCGCTTAAAGCGAATTGGCAAAAAACGAGAAGCAAGTTACCGTATAATTGCCATCAATAATCTTACTCGCCGTGATGGTCGTCCCCTCGAAGAATTAGGATTTTATAATCCTAGAACTAAAGAAGTAAAATTAGACGTTGATGGTATTGTTAAGCGGCTACAACAGGGCGCTCAACCAACTGACACCGTGCGTCGCATTTTAGAAAAAAATAATGTATTTGAACAAGTCCGTGCAGCAACTGCATCCTAATAAAGTAACAAATACCGATTCCGGTACAAATCTCGATTATGTTGGGTTAGTAAATTTTTTGATGCAGCCGTTTTTGGAATCTCCAGACTCTCTAAGTGTTGATTGTGAAATTTCTCGCAGTACTAAACGAGCTTGGATTCGCATTGCCTTTGATAGTGCAGATAAAGGTAAGGTTTTTGGTCGTGGAGGACGCAACATCCAAGCTATTCGCACCGTAATTTCTCTAGCTGCTCAATCTGCCGGACAATCGGCATATCTAGATATTTACGGTAGTAACGATCGAGTTGATGTACCTGCATCTAATAGCGAAGAACGGCATAGAGTATTACCAATGCCCAAGCCTAAAGTAAGACGTGGTGACGGACGTAGAGATTTTACTAAGCCCCGAACTCGTATTTGAATGAAATAACAAAAGTTGTTTCGCGTTTTATTCGCTATCAGCCCTACGGCTGATAGTAAATAGAAAGAATAGTGAATTATGAAGAAAGATTGCTATTTTTACTAATAGGTCAGAAATAATAGATTCATCTCCCCTAAAGGGAGTATAGTTATTCCAAATAGTTTAAGTAGTGCGAGCATCTTGCTCGCTGGCTATTAGCGAGCAAGATGCATGTCTTTCAGACACACTCCGTTAACGCACTACAAATCATATGTTTTTTATTTGGAATAGTTATACCTTGTAAAAAATTACTGCTTACTAACAATAAAAACTATGGCAGATGCCATAACAATAGAACTGCCCGACATCCCAAGTGCTATGGCATTAGCGGGAAACCAAGAAGAAAACCTTAAGCTTTTAGCACGACAAACTGGAGCTACTGTAGTACTGCGGGGACAAGAGTTATACGTTAGCGGTACGGAAAAACAAATCGATTTGGTTAGTCGGTTAGTAAAGTCTTTGGAAGATATTTGGACAAAAGGCAATACATTAACACTCACCGATATATTGACAGCGCGTCAAGCTCTCGATACTCATCGAGAAGATGAACTGCAAACATTACAAAAAGACGTACTTGCTAAAACTCGTCGCGGCGAACAAATTCGTGCAAAAACATTTCGCCAGCGACAGTATATTGAAGCAATACGCAAGCGTGACTTGACATTTTGTATTGGTCCTGCAGGTACTGGTAAAACGTTTTTAGCGGTTGTTGTTGCCGTTCAAGCATTGCTCGATAATAAATACGAGAAACTAATTTTAACTCGTCCAGCCGTCGAAGCAGGAGAAAAACTCGGCTTTTTACCAGGAGATTTACAGCAAAAAGTTAATCCTTATTTACGTCCACTTTACGATGCAATCAACGAATTTATTGAGCCGGATAAAGTACCGTCGTTAATCGAAAAAGGTGTAATCGAAGTTGCGCCACTAGCTTATATGCGGGGAAGAACATTAAATAATGCCTTTGTGATTGTAGATGAAGCCCAAAACACCACACCAGCCCAAATGAAAATGCTTTTAACTCGTTTAGGTTTTCATTCCCGCATGGTAGTAACAGGTGACATGACGCAAACCGATTTACCATCACACCAGAAATCCGGATTAGTAACAGCCTTTCAGATTTTAAAAAACGTAGAAGGAATAGCCTTTTGCGAATTTTCTCAAAAAGATGTCGTGCGTCATGCGTTAGTACAGCGTATTGTTGCAGCCTATGAGAAGTATGAAAAATAATTGGGCATGGGGGATTGGGCATTGGGCATTGGGCATTGGTAGTTGGTAATTGGGAACGGGGAATGGGGAATGGGGAACAGGGAACAGTTAATAGTTACTACTAACAACTAACTCCTAACTCCTAACTCATAACTCCTAACTCCTAACTCTTAACTCCTAACTCCTAACTCCTAACTCCTAACTCCTAACTCCTAACTCCTTACGGCATCCGTCGAATAAAGATCGGGAATTTTGAATTGTAAGCTCCGCCTCCTTCACCTATGGCAATGGTTTTACCATCGGGGCTGAATGCGGTGCTTGTGGGATAAAGTTGGTCGTAGTTTTGAGGGTTGTTGGCGGCTTCAACTAAGGTTTTCATCTGTTTTCCGGTTGTTAAATCCCACATTGTTACGGCACCATCTAATGTGGTTGTGACGATACTTTTGCTATCGTTTCCTAAAGTTGCAGAAGTCACTCCTTCGATGTCGGATACTCCAAAACGATTTACTAGTTTACCTGTACTTAAATCCCAAACGTTGATTTTGGGATCTGTGGAGTTGACAAGATATTTACCGTCGGGAGTAAAGCCGATAAAGTTAATAACGTTGTTGTTTCCTTTGATATTGCTAATTAATTCTCCGGTTTCTGAGTTCCATAATTTAACTGTTTTGTCGGAATCGTCGTTAAGGGAACCACCGCCGCTTGCAAGAGTTTTTCCGTCTGGGCTAATTGCAATTGAAAGCACGGGGCTAGTATTTCCGGTTAAAGTACGCTTTCGTATACCTTTATCTACATCCCAAAATCTAATTGTTTTGTCGTAACTACCGCTAATTAAAGTTTTTCCATCGGGAGTTATTGCTAAAGATGTGACTCCTAATGTATGTCCTTTAAGGGTACGAAGTAGCTTTTTGGTTTTCATGTCCCATACCTTAATTACCTTACTGGTATTGGGTTCCGCCGTTCCTCCAGCAGTGAAAAACAGGTTGCCATCGGGGCTAATAACAACGTCATTTACCCCGTCTTTATGTCCATCAAGGGTACGAATCAGCTTACCATTATTTAGATTCCAAACTTTTACGGTGTGGTCGTAACTACCGCTGACTAAAGTTTGCCCATCTGGAGTAAAATCTAAAGCTTCGATAGTCCATATGTGCCCTTGTAAAGTAAGAGCAGGTTTAGTTTGTGATGCAGCGGTGGATTGAGGTGCAGTTTGAGCAAAAGTACGATTTAAATAACTTCCACCGAGAATAACTGTCGCTGCCGTTACCGAAGCTATAAAGCTTTTGTGAAAAAATTGTTTGTGAATCATGCTAACTAAAGGCTCAATGCCTAAATTTTTACAATTGCGTTTATTTACTTAGCTTCTATCACATTAACTATACATATATACACAATCAATCCAAAAAAAATATGAAATTTTGGGTTTATTTCTCTTAGACATCAGAAGATAGAAGAGAATTTTCATTAATAAGTAAATAATTATAATCTGATGAAAAAATAAATAACTCTTAAAACCTAAATTTTAGAATGAATTGGTTTTATACAGCTTACATATCATAAAACAAGACTTTAAATAAAAGTTTTGTAATTTCTTATTATCAATGCCCAATGCCCAATGCCCAATGCCTGATTCCTAATTCTCTGTGGTTAACACTTTTAGAAAAACATCGTGTCATTGCTGTAATTCGTGCCCATGAAAAAAAAATGGCTCAAAAAATGGCTTTAGCAGTCGCATCTGCCCGAATGCATTTGATAGAAATAACTTGGAATACACCTGAAGCTGCCAGCTTGATTGAACAATTACGTTTGGAATTACCCAACTGTGTTATCGGCGCGGGTACGCTATTAAATCTAGAGCAAATGCAACAGGCAGTAAATGCAGGGGCGCAATTCCTTTTTACTCCCCATGTTGACTTGGAGATAATTCAAGCGGCTGTTAGTCAAAATGTGCCGGTTATACCGGGAGCGCTAACTCCAACTGAAATTGTTACAGCTTGGAAAAATGGTGCGAGCTGCGTCAAAGTATTTCCCATACAAGCAGTTGGTGGCGCTGAATATATCAAAAGCTTGCAGGCACCGTTAGGGCAAATTCCCTTAATTCCAACTGGAGGTGTAACTGTAGAAAATGCTAATGAATTTTTAAAAGTAGGTGCCATAGCCATTGGATTAAGCAGCGAGTTGTTTCCCAAACATCTAGTTATCTCTGAAGATTGGGATTTAATAACTCGACGGGCAGAAATTCTACTTGAGAAAATAAAGTAGGATGAAAATAGAGATATTCATAGCTGATGACATAAATCAGCCGCTAAATAGAGTTATAAAAGATAATAAACCAATAAACACTTACATTTGAGAGTATTTACCATGAAACCATTAATTTCACCTCAGTATATTCGCTATCTAAAAGTTTTAGTGGCAGGAATAGCACTGTCAGCTACTTTTGTAAGTCTGCCTACGAGTAAAGCTACAGCGCATCACAGCCAAAAGCCTCAACAAAAGTCTCAACAAAAGTCTCGACAAAAAGTCAGTAACAAAGTTAAGCAGCTTAAAAATTCTAATAGACGCTGGATTCAAGTCGATTTATCAGAGCAAAGATTAATAACTTGGGAAGGAAATAAACCTGTGTTTGGGGTTATCGTTTCCACTGGGAAAAAAGATACTCCTACCCCTATTGGCGTATTTAATATTTATACAAAGTTGGAAAAAACTCGGATGAAGGGTGAAGACTACGATATTGAAGATGTTCCTCACACAATGTATTATCAAGGCGGTTATGGAATTCACGGCGCATTCTGGCATAAAAATTTTGGTACCCCAGTTAGTCGTGGTTGTGTAAATGTTGCGCCCAATCATGCGAAAAAAATATTTAATTGGGCATCAGTGGGAACAACTGTAGTTGTACAAGAGTAAGAAATTATCAAATAATAGTTGAATTTGACATCTCCCAGCTTTGAAAAAACTGGGATTCTAAGCAGTTGGAACGAAGTGGTCTAAAGACACACTGCGTGACGTTATTTGCTTACGATAAGACCTTTTTAGATTACTAAAAATATCGTACCGTTTGGGGTGTGTCAAAGCACCCCGTTTAATTATTTCAAAAGCTAATTTTGCGACACCGGAGTTACTAAAAATCTGGTCGGCAACCTTTCGTAAAATGTTAGATGCTGCATTTAAATCTGAATGAATCAATAAACCGTCTTTTGTGCGGTATACATCTCGACTAATTCTTTTACCTGATGGCTTCCATTCTGCGGGTTTTGCACCGTATTGATGTAATTCATCATTATCAATAAAAGAAGCTTTGGAAGTATACTCTTCAGTGGTTATGTGGAATCTAACACCATATTCTTCACACAATTGTCTTAACCTATCAATAAGTCTTTTGGTTGGCATTGAAACAACTTCATAATTATTATTTCTACCAATATTAATGTTGTTTTTGTTTCCCTCATTCCAACCAATTACTAAGTTTCCGATACCGTCTTTTAAGCATTTATTGATGATAAACCTAGCGGCTTTATTTACTACATCTCTGACTTGTAAATTGCGCTTTGCTGTGATTCTATCAAGGAAATTGTCCCAGTATCTAGCAGGTTTGTTTTTCTTGTGTTGCTGTACTTGATTTCGGTATTTATGGAGTGCAGTTTTTAGCTGTGGAGATTCAATAATAAAACTTTTACCAAGGGTAGTAACTGCTGATAACCAAAACTTTACACCGTGATCAATGCTAATTGCATGATTGTAGTTAAGACTCTTATTATTTATAATTGGCTGCTTACCATCGTCTATCACCCAATCAACCCACCAAGTTCCACGACTAGGACGAATAATTACTTCTTTAATCCAATCAAAGCTAATAAATTCTGGCAAAATAAGCTTAATTGATGTTATTAATTCAGGCTTGGTTGCTTTACTGATTGATGGATAAATATAACCATCACGGTAAGTCAAGGCTTGTTTTGGAAATGTTACTGCCAATAAACCACCAGACTTTCTATACTTGGGAATTGATGGTCTACTGCCATCTCCTAAGTAATAGTTATCTACTAATTTGTTGTAGCTATTTATTGATTCTCCTACTAGTTTTAATGTTTGTTGTGCAGCTTGCGCCGCCAATGAAAAGTAGTGAATACAAGTTTTAAGCTGTTTATCTAAATGATAATAATTAGAATAAAATCTGTAAGTTTTCCAACCACTTTTAAGTTCATCCCCACACCAGTAAGTTGTATAAGCTTTTCTTTCAAGTAGCATTGCATAATGATTCTGGCGCGCCAGATAAATTGCACAGTTATACAAACTGTTTGAATGCTCACACTGATCTACCCAGAAGGCTTTTTCTTCATCCGTAAATTTCGCTTTTATTGGAATTGTTTTGTACACTTGACCACCTCCTCCTAATTCAATATAGTTGATTCAACATAAATAATCAACAAAAAAACCTGATCTAAAATGGCTAAGTTGTCAGCGTCAGATTATGAATACAGAAGGGCTGAAAAATCTGTGTCATCTGTAAATTATCACTTTGTGTTTGTCCCAAAAAGACGTAAAGCAGTATTAGTTGATCAAATTGCTATGCGGCTACAGGAAATTATTTTTTAGTTAGTAAAAGAACATGGCTGGAGATTAATTGCCCTCGAAGTGATGCCAGATCATGTACATATGTTTATCAACTCGCCGCCACATGAATCCCCTTCTCAAATTGCAAAATGGGTTAAGGGTAGAGCATAAAACATTTTAAGGAAGGAATATCCCCAGTTAAAAAAATTACCTACTTTGTGGAGTCCTAGTTATTTTGTAGCTACTACAGGACAAGTAAGTACCGACGTTATTCGTAAGTATATTGAAAACCAAACTAGTAAATAAAAGAAACACGGCAAGTTAAAACTTTACCGTCCGTTTCATCCCCTGGTTATAAACCAGGGGTTCTCACGTCCCAAGATATTTTGATAGTTTGTAAGGTGCGTTATAAACGTAAGTTTTAACTCACCGCTTTTATGGATGGTGCGTTACGCTCCGCGATAACACACCCTACAAATTAATTTACAGATAAATAAAGAATTTGAAAAATATGTAGCATTAATACAAATGTAATTAGAATCACTATTAAATAAACTTTAATAAAAGTAATCTGATTTTCAATAGCAAGTATGACAACCTGTCTTTTGTTAAAAATGTTTCTTGTTTGATACTATATGTTTCTGTTAAATTACTTAGCAAAGAATAGAGGTTTATAAATTGAAGTTAAATTATTATCTATCAACTCTGACTATCATCAGTATCGTTTTAACTCCGCTAACTGCTCTTGCGGAAGTTAAGCCAGAATCAATTATAAAAACTGACAATAATATTACGCAATCAAATATAAAAATTGATATTGAAGATGGAAAAAGTAGCTTAGTTAAGAAATTAATTAGATCGAAACAATTAAATCAACAGTCTCAACAAGAAATTCGACAAACGGCAGCTATTTCTACTTCTGCTGCTGACTTAGATTTTAATAAATTAGATTTAAATCAACCAGATTTAAATAAAGCTTCTGAGTATTTTAATAATCCATCATCAACTGAAAATTTCAACACCGAAAAATTAATCGCAGATAGTAACCCTAATAGTGACCCCGATAAATGGTCTGCGGCTCGTCCTGACGGACATGCACCTATTGGAGTTATGGGGGATCATACTCACAAAAAAGGGGAATTTATGGCTTCCTATCGCTATATGTTTATGGAAATGGACGGTAATCGCGATGGTACAAGTAGCCTTAGCAATAGTGAAGTTTTACAGGATTTTATGGTAACGCCCGTCGATATGACCATGCAAATGCATATGTTTGGGGCTATGTACGCACCTAGCGACGATTTGACGCTGATGGCAATGGTACCTTTTGTTTCTAAAGAAATGGAACACCTTACCCGTATGGGTACGCGCTTCACTACTAATTCTGGAGGAATAGGAGATATCAAAACTACAGCGCTATATACAATATTTGATAAAGATAAACAGCGGGTGCATTTAAACCTTGGAGCTAGTTTTCCTACAGGCTCAATTAATGAAAGAGATGATACGCCCGCAGGTGACGATCAAATACTTCCTTATCCAATGCAAATTGGTTCGGGTACTTTTGATTTGCTACCAGGGATAACTTATTTAGGTCAATCTGGAAAAGGTTCTTGGGGAGCGCAAGCTTTAACGACGTTGAGATTGGGCAAGAATGACAATGGTTATCGTCTGGGTAACAAATATCAGCTATCAGGTTGGGTTGCTCGTAATTGGACGGATTGGTTGAGTACTTCTTTGCGATTAACTGGTACAACTTGGGGAGATATTGATGGTGCTGATGACAGATTAAATCCGATGATGATTCCTACCGCAGATCCGGAATTAAGAAATGGTACTCAAATTAATTTAGGTTTTGGCGTTAATTTATATGCCCCCGAAGGTAATTTACAAGGTTCTCGTTTAGCGATGGAATTTGAATTACCTATTCTTCGCGATTTAGATGGACCTCAATTAGAAACCGATTGGCAGTTTACACTTGGGTTGCAGTCTTCATTTTAAATTTTTTGGTAATTGGTAATTAGTAATTGGTAATTGATTAATCAACTTCAATCTCATCCAATTTATCAATTACCACATCTGCACCTCGAACATTATCATATTTACCAATCCAGGTAATACCAATACATCCAGCAGCTTTTGCATCTCTTGCCATTTGCATATCAGCAACGGAATCTCCTACCATTAAAGTCGCGCTTGGCTCTACTCCTAACTTTTCGCAAGCTTGGATAAATAAAGCTGGATCTGGTTTAAAAATATTACCGTCTACTCCCATTTCTAAATTCAAATATTCACCAAGTTGATGAGCTTCTACAAATTTATTTACTTCTTGGGTAGTAGCTGCTGAAAGAATACCCAATTTTAATCCTGATTGAGAAAGCTTTTGCAATATTTCTAAACTACCTGGGAATAAAGGTGAAGGAGAATCACCCAGATATTTATCTGCTTCATCTAAACTTTCACGAGCTATATTTAACGATTCAATCCAACCTCTTCCCGTTTCAGCAATGTAAGCTGCTGCTGCTATTTCTGTTTCCCGACGACTTGCTACAGCTATTAATCCCGCAGCGTCTAAAGTATCGCCATTGACACCAAATGCCATTAACAAAGGTTCGCCGATACCAGGTATTTGCGCGTCTATAATTCTGGCTGCTTTTTGGGCAAAGTTACGTAAATTTACCTCTGAGTCTTCTAAAGTACCGTTTTTATCAAATAAAATTGCTTGTATATTAGAAAAAGTTTTATCAAAACATTTAATAGTTGCCAAGAGATGCCGTCCTGATTAGGTTAAAGGTTAAAGGTTAAAGGTTAAAGGTGGTAAGTATTATAGCTGGTTTTGGAATTGCTATAAATAATTATTTTTTAGTTAACAGTAATTATACTAAAATTATAGTCAGGACTTACGCAAAATTAACGTAACTGCGTCATTACGAGCGATAGCGACGTAATCGCAACAATCCTGCGATTGCTTCCCTACACTATGTCCCTTTCGGGACACGCTTCGCTAACGTTTCGGTCGCAATGACAAATCTTCGTTGCGTAAGTCCTAATAGTAATAAACTATTAATAATTAAGGGTAATTTTTCTATGTCTGTCACCGAACTTTTTAATATTGCGAATCTTTTTGTTTTGCCTTTTTGGGCATTGATGATTTTTCTACCAAAGTGGAAAGTTACACAAAGAGTAATGGAATCATATATCCCATTTATTCCCTTAGCTGGACTATATTTATATTTATTTATTAGTAGCGTGACACCCGAGAATGCAGAAGCTTTATCAAATCCTCAATTAGCAGATATTGCTCGATTTTTTGGTGATGAAACTGCCGCTGCAACTGGATGGATTCACTTTTTGGTTATGGATTTATTTGTGGGACGCTACATCTATTTAGCTGGAGTAAAAACAGGTGTTTGGACTTTTCATTCTCTTGCACTTTGCTTGTTTGCAGGACCTTTAGGTTTACTTTCTCACATTTTCACCCACTGGATTTCTCAAGCATTGTCTTCTAAGGAATCAATACAAAATACAACAGATACAACAACATCACCCACTAGTACCTAAAAATCGTATTTGTGCATTGTTTTCTCTTACCACTACTCC
>JBCCLY010000047.1:0-11807 GCA_039026655.1 Cyanobacteria bacterium P01_C01_bin.38
CTCTTCAGCACTTAGTATGCTAAAAAAACATTTAAAAAGAGGGAATAGGAAATAGGGAACGGGGAACAGTGGAAAAAATATTTTCTTAAATATAGGACTTACGCAACTTGACATTTTTGTTGTAGGGTGCTGTGACACTTTGACTAATGTCGAACGTAGTAACAATGTTTTCAGTGTCACGCACCACCCAGGTATTGTGACAGTTGCGTAAGTCCTTAAATAAATTTAATCTCCCAAAAGGATAATTTAGTTTCGCAGAAGGAGTTTGGGCAATATTATTTTCAAATTTAAGCATACCAACTACTGATGAACCTGAATTTTTTGCTCTTCAGTTTTGAAAACAACTTCGATTCATGGATTAGGAAAAGTACGATTACAAGGAAGAAACTATAGGGAGCATTCCAAATGTGGAAATTTATTTTTGTAGTGCGTTAACGCACTACCAAATTATATTTTTGCCTGCATCGGGATGCTCCCGAAACTATAAGTAGTTAAGCAAAATTATTTATATAATTACTGCTCAGCGATATAACTGTTCCCCCCAACCCTATTCCCTATTCCCTGCCTAGACAAAATGTTAAATTAATTATTTCCACAACACTTATTACTCTTCTCCTCAAATAATAATATTACAAGTTGTTACAACTGATTTACAAATTTACTATTGTCTCTTCTTAAAATTTATTTTCGCAGTATATTTCCTCAATTGTTTAAATAATATTTTGACATATAGGATTACTCCGCAGATTCTTGTTAGCGCCTAGCGGAAGCGTACCGTAAGTATTGCGTGCCCGGAGGGCATAAAATACTTAGGGTGTGTTACGGCTTTAGTAAGGCCGCACTGAAACAAAATCAGGATGGTGCGTTGACGGCAGCGACAACACAACGCCAGTTTTGCTCGAAGAGAATCTACACCGCCTTCCTTCCTGCCTCCCCCCACGGATACTTAGGGCTGTATGTCCTATCTGACACGCTTAACCGCACCTTCGGTGAACGCTAACATAAATCAAAACGGATTCCTGTAGTTTTTTCAAGCTTTTGTAGGATATATGTAAAGCTAGTTGTAAAATACAAAATTGCCCCACATCTGTTTCAGATAGTAGGGCATAGCAAAGTTAAGCGCTTTTTGCAGTTTGTCCTTTTAAAGTTAAATTTTGCCTGCTAATTGTGACGCTTTTAATTGTGTCCTGGAAAATCTTTATTTAATCTATAAAAATTATGTTTCCTATACCGATGGAAGATTCATAGATTTTCCCAGGTTTTATGTAGCGGAACGATAATGAAGACGGTATTAGTTATTCTTGTTTTTCGTTAATTGCGATCGATACTTATCAATGCTATTCATCTTACATTTTGCACTAGTATCAGAAACCCTTTTATTCTCATCGAAAAATTTTTAATTACAAACTAAAAAAATATCATAAATACTATCGCAGCATTTTTCACATCTACCTTTTTATAGATATTAACTAAAAGAAAAGCTGTAGAAGATAGTAAAAGATTAATTGCAGTATGGTTAGATTGCCATACGGGCATACAAAGTCCTATACAATAATATAGTTAACAAATAATTTTCAGTTGGCTTTTTTTAATGTCAATTGATTTAATAAATCCAATTAATGAGTTTTGAAAAGGGAGCATTGAGATATGGATATGCAAGTCCTGAGAGAACGTGCGGGACTCAGCCGTGCAGAGGTTGCGTTCAGGCTTGCAATCAGTGAAACGAGCGTTCGCAACTGGGAAGCAGGGCGAACCGAACCAACCATGACACCGAAAAAATACTGGGATGCGTTGCGCCTGTTCAAATGTACGCCAGAAGAGTTGGCCTTTGCAAGCGAAAAATCAATTAATCAAAGGCACAAACGCAAACCAGGAAGACCGAGAAGATTTCCAGAAAATAGCGATTACGATCGAGTTACTGGAACAAATAGAACTCAAGCAACTTCTCAAGAAGATTCAACAGTTTCTTCTAATTACTAAACTTTCACTTTTATAAAGATTTTTCTCTAAAATTCTTTGTAAAAGGAATAATGCAGAAATTGAGTTGTTTAGTTTATGTTGCTAAGTATGTTAGCAGCCAAATAAATAAGTTTGCAATTTAAAATTATCTCCAGAGTTGTAGTTGTATCGGTAAACTATTATTCTGGAGTTTTTTTATGTTTGTAATAATTTTATGATGGATGATTAACCTGCATATTTCCGAGCAATTTTAACGATTGTTGATTGGTATTATAGACTACTTAATCAATGATCAAGAAGCACGGTTAAGTAGTATTTATGCTTAAAGACAGCAAATAAAACTGCTGCACGTGCATTATATAACCGGGTAGTTTCATCTTCTGCCGAAGAAACAATATATAATTCATTACGATGCGCCGATTATTATCAACTTTTCGGAAAAATTAGGTAATTTTGCACAACTCATGCTATCTTTACCGTATTTTTTGTGAAGACGCGATAAGATTCATTCAACAATATTTGTAAATTACGATCTAATGGCAGAAACACTATTTTTTAATGCTTTGCGGGAAGCCACTGATGAAGAGATGGCGCGAGATAAAACCGTGATGGTACTTGGTGAAGATGTAGGACATTATGGTGGTTCCTACAAAGTAACTAAAGACTTATACAAAAAATATGGCGAATTAAGAGTTTTAGATACACCCATTGCCGAAAACAGCTTTACCGGGTTAGCCGTAGGTGCTGCAATGACCGGGTTAAGACCGATAATTGAAGGCATGAATATGGGATTTTTGCTATTAGCCTTTAACCAGATATCTAATAATGCCGGAATGTTGCGCTACACGAGTGGCGGTAACTTTAAAATACCTTTAGTAATTCGTGGCCCCGGTGGAGTTGGCAGACAGCTAGGTGCAGAACATTCCCAGCGTTTAGAAGCTTACTTCCAAGCTGTTCCAGGATTAAAAATCGTTGCCTGTTCCACACCTTACAACGCTAAAGGTTTATTAAAATCAGCTATTCGCGACGACAACCCAGTATTATTCTTTGAACACGTACTGCTTTATAACTTAAAAGAAGATTTGCCTGAAGAAGAATACCTGGTGCCATTAGATAAAGCAGAAGTTGTGCGAAGCGGTAAAGATGTCACAATTATTACTTATTCACGGATGCGCCATCATGTGATGCAAGCAGTCAAAACATTAGAAAAATCAGGTTTCGATCCAGAAGTTATTGATTTAATTTCTTTAAAGCCTTTAGACTTTGACACCATCGGTGAATCCATCCGCAAAACTCACCGAGTAATTATTGTAGAAGAATGCATGAGAACCGGCGGCGTAGCAGCAGAAATTATTGCTTCAATCAACGAACGCTTATTTGACGAATTAGATGCGCCAGTATTGCGACTTTCTTCTCAAGACATTCCTACACCCTACAACGGTAACTTGGAAAGATTAACAATTGTTCAGCCAGAGCAAATTGTTGAAGCAGTAGAAAAAATGGTTGCAGCAAGAGTGTAAACGTTAAAGGTAGGGAGTGGGGAGTAGGGAGTAGGGAGTAGGGAGTTAAGAATTTTATTTCTTCCCAATTACCAACTACCAACTACCTATTACCAATCCCCCATGCCCAATCCCCCATGCCCAACTCCCAATGCATCAAAATAATAACTGTCCGCCCATAACCTATTAAGAAGCGTTATTATAGCGTTTGTCGCGCTTTTTGGGGATGGTATGCAAAAACAGCGATTGTTTTTAGCTTTAATTTTTGGTCTAGTAATTGCCGCAGTGACGGTAATTGCTACTATTCGGGTGCCTTTAGGGCTAGATTTAAGAGGAGGTTCGCAACTGACTATTCAGGTTAAAACGACTCCTGAAATCCAGCAGATAAGCGAACGTCAATTGGAAGCGGTAAAAACGGTTCTTAATAATCGAGTTAATGGAATCGGTGTTTCCGAGCCTTTAATTAATACTGTTGGAGACGATAAAATTTCAGTTCAGCTAGCTGGAGTGAGCGATCCAGAACAAGCCGAACGGGTTTTAGGTGGTACGGCACAATTAGAGTTTATGACTCAAAAGCCCGATACAGATGCTCAACTTTTTGCTTTAAGAGCTAACCGCGAACAACTCAAAGCTAAACAAGAAGAGTTACGTGCTGCTGAAGAAAAAGATAAAGCTGCGATTGAGAAAATTCAACAAGAATTAAAAACTAATCAAGAGGCAATTTCTGAATTATTTGCAAGTTTAGAAACGCCGTTGACGGGTAAATATTTAACTAATGCTAATCCTTTCCCCCAGCAAAATACTGGTTTATGGGCTGTAGGACTTGAGTTTAATATTGAAGGTGGTAAATTGTTCGCTGATTTAACTAAAAATCTAGCGGGTACCGGACGCAGCATTGGTATTTTTCTTGATAATGAATTGATTAGCAATGCTTCTGTAGGGGTTGAATATGCGAGTACGGGAATTGCTGGCGGTAGAGCCGAAATTTCTGGTCGTTTTACACCCCAAGAAGCTCAAGATTTAGCAGTGCAGTTACGCGGTGGTTCTCTACCAGTACCAATAGAAATTGTCGAGAATCGTACAGTTGGTGCGACATTGGGTCAAGATAGCATCAATCGCAGTATTTTGGCTGCTGTTGGTGGTTTGGTTTTAGTATTAATATTTATGGTGGTTTACTATAGACTACCCGGAATTATTGCTAATATCGCGCTGGTTATTTATGCGCTTTTGACTTGGGCTTGTTTTGCTTTGCTTGGCGTAACTTTGACTTTACCCGGTATTGCTGGTTTTATCCTTAGTATTGGGATGGCGGTTGATGCTAACGTACTTATTTTTGAGCGCACCCGCGAAGAATTACGATCTGGTAAATCCCTATATCGTTCTGTCGAATCTGGTTTTTACCGTGCATGGTCTAGTATTTTAGATAGCAATGTGACTACACTGATTGCCTGTGCAGCATTGTTTTGGTTGGGATTTGGCTTAGTCAAAGGCTTTGCCGTAACTTTGGCTGTAGGTGTATTAGTTAGTATGTTTACAGCAGTAACTTGTAGCCGCACGTTAATGTTTTTAGCAATCAGAATTAATTCAATACGTAAGCCAGAACTTTTCTGTCCCAACCTGCCAACTACGAATAAGGCAGAGGTTGCCAGATGAAAATTACCGTTAATAAAACGCGAACTCTATGGTGGAGTATTTCCGGTGCCATTATCTTAGCTGGCATCATCTCTATGGTTATATCTTGGCAGACGATTGGCGCACCCCTTCGTCCCAGCTTAGATTTTATCGGTGGTACGCGGTTGCAGTTTGAAAGAGACTGTACGGTACCAAATAACTGCGACGAACCAATCGATCTTAATGCAGTTCGAGAAATAGTAGAGCAGCAGGAATTAGCCGATAGCAGCATTCAACTAATTGCTGACACAGAAACTGGTCAAAACAATGGCATATTAATTCGGACAAAAACTTTAGGTGTAGATAAGCGCACCCAGTTGCAAAGTGCTTTAACTGAAAAAATTGGTACTTTCGATCCACAAAAAAGTCAGATTGATACTGTAGGTCCGACTTTAGGAAGACAATTATTTAAAAGTGGAATAACTTCTTTGATCGTAGCATTTACTGGTATAATAATATATTTATCAATCAGATTCCAGAAAGACTACGCAGTTTTTGCGATTATCGCGACTTTCCACGATATCTTAATGACAACGGGGATTTTCTCGATATTTGGATTATTATTCGGCTTAGAAGTTGATAGCTTATTCATTGTCGCTTTGCTTACTATCACGGGTTTTTCAGTTAACGATACCGTAGTAATTTACGACCGAATTCGCGAAACTCTTAAAGCGAACCCCAATCGCCCCATAGTTGAAGTTGTTGACGATGCCGTAAATCAAACCTTAGCGCGATCGATAAATACCACGCTAACAACTTTACTGTCATTAATTGCAATTTTTCTATTTGGTGGAGAAACACTGAAAAACTTTGCTCTAGCATTAATTCTTGGTTTTGCAGCCGGAGCATATTCCAGTATCTTTATTGCCAGCACGCTTCTAGCTTGGTGGCGCGAAAGAAAAGAAAAATCAAACCCTCCGACTGGAGACAGTCAACAGTTAACAGTTAACAGTTAACAGTGTAGAGACGTAGCAGTGTTACGTCTATACAGTAAGGATTAAGTAAGGTTAAAGGTTAAAGGTTAAAGGTCAAAGTTTGAATTCCCCTTGTCCCCTTGTCCCCTTGTCTCCCCCTCTTCCCCACGCCACTTTGCTCGTACTGCGGGAACCTCCGCACGCAAGTGGCTCCTCTTCCCCCTCTTCCCCCTCTCCCTATCTCCCTCATGGCTCAAGTAGAACAACCATCATCTGATTCATCAAATTTTGTTCAACAGGTGCAAAGATTGCATCGGTTGACGGTTTACGGTAGGTGGCTGTTGGCTGGATTTTTATGGGTAACTTTAGCGCCTTTTTGCTTGTGGGAATTGCGTGAAGATATTAAGTTATTGCAGGAATATTTTACTTGGGCTTCGGTACGATATGGTTTATTCTTTAGCCCTTTTGCTGCGATAGGGCTTAGTTTATGTGTAGGTATGACTGTTAGTGTTTTAGTTTGGCAGAGTCGTAATATTTTATTTGGCTTGCCAGTTTCGGAAAAACAGCGCTTAGAAAAGCAGGTTTATCGTATTCGTCAACAAGGATCTTCTCACCCTTTGTGGAAATGGGTTTGCAAATAATTTTGCTAGACCAATTTTTATATGTTAATTTTTATATGTTAATTTTTAAATATTTGAATAAACAAAATATCAGTTTTGTGTTAAAATATTACGTCTTATTAATCTCAACCTCCGCGATTCTTTAAGAGGCTCTGGGTAAGTAAGATTTATGCTGGTATAAGTAAGTCAACACAAATAAACAGAACTATGTTACAGAATGTTTTTTGGCTTAAAACCCTTATTTCTACTACCTACTCCCTACTCCCTACTCCCTCGTCATAGTTACAATTTTCAACGCCAACCTACTTAAGTGCAATTAATAGAACTTTTATCTGGTTACAGTCAATGAATAATTCTCAGATTTTATTTAGCGATGCAAAATCCAAAATTGATTTAGAGCAACTGCAAAAACTATTTACTTTAGGCGCTTTTTGGGCGAAAGAGCGGAATATAGAAGATTTAAGGGAAGCGATAAAAAATAGCGAACCTGTAATTGCTGTGTGGAATAAACAGCAATTAATCGGTTTTGCTAGAGCAACAAGTGACGGTGTTTATCGTGCTACTATTTGGGATGTTGTAATTCATCCAGACTTTCGTGGAACTGGGCTGGGAAGTAAATTAGTAGAAACGGTTTTGAGCCATCCCCGGATGAATAAAGTCGAACGTGTCTATTTAACAACTACTCACCAACAAAAATTTTACGAAAAAATTGGCTTTGAGCAGAATAGTTCCACCACAATGGTGATATATAATAATCCAAAAAATCTAACAAACTTTGATAGTCTTAATGCTGTAAACCAGCTAACTGAGTCCCTAGAGGGATAGAAATTTGCAACCTAGATTGTTCGTCTCTATTATCGGGATAGGAAACAATTTCCAGTTTTCCTTCCATTACTTCAAGCAAAGTTTGATTTAGTAATAGTTTCATTCCTGCTTGAAGTTGTTTGATTTCTTCTTCGTCCACTTTATTATCAGCTTCCGACTCAATTAAATCTACAGGTTCGTTAGAAGGAATAGCCTCACGAGGTACATCTAGCCAAATCAAAGCATTATTATTTTTATCATCAATCTTGGTAGAAATAGATATTTTACCTTCCTCCATTCGAGAAATAGCAGTATCTACTAAAGTAACTAATATTTGTTTTAACCAGCGTCGATCTGCATTAACATAAATTTCCTCGTTTGCTTTTAATATCTTAAATGGGTAATTACGATTTTCAGCAAGCATATAAGTTAATTCATATACTTCCTGTAAAATTTGATTTAACGAGCAAGACTGAATATCTAATTTACTATTGCCATGTTCTGCTCTAGCTATATGAAGAATTTCATCAATCAGTTTTAATAATTGTAAAGCTCGTTCGTGAGCTTGCCCGATAAATTCGCGCTCTTCCTCCGGATTTTCACATAAATCCGATAATATTAGTTGATGCAATCCAATTAAACCATTAAGTGGCGATCGCAAAACATGAGTAGTACGAGCCAGAAATCCAGCTTTAAACTGACTCATTTCCCGTGCCATATGGTAAGCCAGTTCAACTTCTCTCATTCGTTGAGATAGCTTTGACACATCTTGGTTATTTTCTAATTCTGGCAGGGTAAAAGAGGACTTATCGGAAGTGTTTGAGTTTAACAAAAACTTGTAAATACCTATTCCTGATGCTAATCCACCTGCAAAATATATCCAGTTATTCCAATCCATAATTTTTTGCTAGATAATCGCTAAATAAGAACTTCTTAATTGATTACAACAATATTCGATTCCATTCCACCGATAAATTAATCGAGAGCGGGCTAATTTTTATAAATATTGAAAATAATTAGGACTTACGCAACTGGCATATTTTCTTGTAGGGTGCTGTGACACTTACTTTGATTTTGAACGTAGTAATAAGCTATATAGTGTCACGCACCACCAAGGTTTTGTGACAATTGCGTAAGTCCTAATAATACAGAAAAACTATCTTAAGACAGCAAAAAAAAGCTCAGTACGCTTTTTTTGCTTTCTGCTGCTTCTCTTAATAAATAGTTTTCTACTAGCGAAACAAATTCTTATATTTACATATATTTACATATATTTACATACTTAAATTAATTGCCCCTTGCCGTAAAATCTGCCATTTTTCACCATCCCACTTAGCAACAGTAGAAGGAATACCTATGGCAGGCGTTTTACTATCATATGCTGTTGTCGTCAAAGTTAGTATATTTGGAAACTCTGTTTCAATTTCCGCTATAGTCAGCAAAGGAGGTTTTCCAGACAAATTAGCGCTAGTAGTAGCCAAAGGACCTGTTTGAGCTAAAATACTGCGAGCAACATCACTTTGAGGAACTCTAACACCAATAGTAGTAGAGTCATTAGGATTCATACAAGACGGCACTTTTCCAGATGCAGGCAATACCAAAGTTAGCGCTCCACCCCAGTATTTCTGTGCAATACGCCGCCAAATATCATACTCTTCTTCACTACCTTTGACATAATCCCATATTTGCTCTGAATCAGCCGCCATAAGTATCAGCGGCTTATCCATACTACGCTGTTTTACAGTAAAAATTAACTCTGCATATTCTGGTAAAGCCGCCAGCGCAGGAACAGTATCTGTAGGAAAGCTAATTACTTTACCACTTCTAGCTCCCGCTACCAACTCAGCAATAGAAACCTGTGTCATTTTCAGTTATCAGTAAGCAGTTATCAATTATCAGTTATCAGTTATCAATTATCAATTATCACTGACCAATTAATAATTTTATATCTATAACTCCTAACTCCTAACTCTTGTAAGCGAGAGCAAAACGTTCAATTCCAGCTAAATCTTGGTGAATTTCAATTTTGCTATAGTTACCGTTATCGTGCAGCATCTGAGCTACATTGTCTGCTTGTCCTGCCATCATTTCAACCAACCATATTCCACCGGGTTTTAAATAGTCGGATGAAGTTTCTATCAAATGGCGGATGCATGTCTTACCATCTTCACCACCATCTAAGGCTAAATGCGGTTCGTGCTTATATACTTCTGGCTGTAGTTCGGGTAAGGTACTTGTAGGAATATAAGGTGGATTTGATACCATGCCACAAAATTCACCTTTAAGAAAATCCAATGGTTCCCACCAAGAACCTTGGTAGAATTTAATGCGCGAGCCTAATTCGTAATTATTGGCGTTTAACCGAGCAATAGAAAGCGCTTCGGCACAACGATCTACGGCATGAATTGTTGCTTGACTAAAAGATGCTGCTAATCCTAAAGCGATTATGCCGCTACCAGTACCTAAATCGACCCAATTTCCTTGCTGCATTATTGGGTTATCGGCAGTCGCGGAAGCAGCTATGTCAATTAAGGATTCGGTTTCTGGTCTGGGAATTAAAACTGATGGTGAAACTTTAATATTAAAATGTCGCCACGGTGTCGTTTTCGCAATGTACTGCACCGGAAGACTTTCGCTGATTCTTTGTTGCCAAAGTTTTGATAGTTCTTCTAAAGGTAACTTTAGCTGGATTTGAGATTTTTCCTTAAAGGAACCAATACGCAATGCTAAAGAGTCAAGTCCAGCAATTTCGTGCAACAGCCAATCTACTTCACTAGAAGAGACGTTAGCGGATACAGCAGCCGATATAGCAGTATCTCGCCATTCGGAAAGTTGTTCGCCAGATACTCGTAGCTGCTGCTTATCCGCCATGTCTTAATTAAAGTCGAGGTAGGTAAAATGTACTATTATTTCTTTGCAGGTGAGTTAGGAGCGTTTTGCTTGGGAAGTTTTTGAATATACTGCCTAGCTTCTGGATTGGGGAAAAACAGCACTTTATCTAGCCAAGGGTCGTTTTTCTCTTGCAAAGTATTAAGTATGCCGTCTACATCTACTACCTGAATATCAGCTTTGGGGAATTTTGGCTTTACTTGGTTCAGCAGATTGTTAGCGTCTTGCATGCTAAAGAATAAAGGAACTACTTCCTCTTCTGCTTTTTGATCTCCAAGTTTAATTGGTACGTAGCTTTTATCTGGTGCAAATCTAACTATAAAAACAGGTACGCTTCTAAACTGTTTTACCTGTTGACCGCTTTTTTTCAACAAGTTCATTGCCCCTTTTATTTCTTTATCAACGGGTTTAAAGGCAAATAACAAGCGGTTGGGTTTGTTTTTGGTTTTCTGTACTTGCTGGAAAATGACTCCTAAAGGTACGGGAGTAACCTGTAGGTTTTTCACCAACTGAGCCATTTTAGGATCTTTATCTTTAACGCTCTGTAATTCGCTGATGAAGGCTTGAGCTTCCTGCTTGCTCATATAAACGCCAGTTACAGAACCACTAGTTTTCTTACCGTTCTGTTCTGGTAGAGGACGACTCAACGGTAAACCTTGCGGATTTGTAATCAACCATACTGGTATATTATCGAGCTTACTTTTAATTTGCTGTTCAGATAATGCGATTACTGGGGCAATTGTGGTCGTAACAGTTGCTAGCAGAGTACTCCCCACTAAACCTAATGTAGCTCCCCAGCGAATTAATGATTTCATGACTTCTCCGCTTCTTCAGTACTTCAGTAAATTCGAGTCGAGTCAGTAAGAGCGATTTAACTGACTTTATCAGTTATAGTCTCTTTAAGAGTTTTTTTGACTATGTTATTGCATTATTACCAAGTTTTATTCAATCTTTTGATAAAGAACAAGGCATGATAATGACTACAGACATTTTTCTCTGGAAAAGGGAAAACCCTGCTTTGCAGCTTCTCAAAGATATCAAATGCCATTTTATTGCTTTTTCTTAAATAATGTTGACGCTTCTAAAAATAAAATCGTTCCATGTAAAGCTCTGAGATCAAGTTATTTTTTACACTTATTATTGAATTCTATTTTTTCTTGTTATTGAGGCATATTGTACTTGTTTCAAGAAACATTAAGAATAATTTTACTCAAAAAGGTTTCGGTCTATTTACACAGGGATAATAGTATATAAAACATCTAAGATACTTATCATATACCTAATTTATTGAAGAAATAATATTCAGGATTTTATTTTTCTAATAGTTACTATAAAAAAACTTTAGAGGCTATATTCGCTCTAAAGCAATGATTAAAAATCACTTAGCAATTGTTATGAAAATCGGGATGACAGGATTCGAACCTGCGACATCCTGCTCCCAAAGCAGGCGC
>JBCCLY010000048.1:0-11621 GCA_039026655.1 Cyanobacteria bacterium P01_C01_bin.38
CCAGTTAGCCCCAATTCCCAATAATTCCATACCGGGAAAACGATTGGGTAATAGAAATAAACATAACAATACAGACGCGGCGATTATTCCCCAATCAGTTATTTGACGAGCGTGGGGATGCCAGCGAGAAAGCGGTTTGATACGCTTCTTCGGTTTTTTAGATTTTCGGGATGGGGGTAATCCGTTCGTTTGTTTGTTTTTCGTTCTTTTTGGTATTCGGGATGGAGGTAATCCGCTCGTTTGTTTCCTCCTCTGTCTATCCCGGAATTTGGGAATTTTCATTTCCTTGTAGCCTTGCTGCCTGCTGAAATTTCTGATTTTAGATTTACGATGTTTCTTTTCTCTTTTAAAAATAAGAGGCTTTTCTCCTATATCCTCGCCAGACACATCAAGAAGGTATTTAACCGTATATAAAAGTGAATTTTGATCAAGGGATGAAGGGATTTTAGATTAAGTATTCTATAATTTGCGATTTACCTTATTCTGAAGTCCGATTTGCAGTTACCGAAGCCCTTTCTCCTAACGGAGACGCTAACGCTAACGGGCAAAAGTCGCGAAGTAAAAAGTAAGAAGTAAAAAGTAAGAAATTTTAGCCCGGAACATGGTATAAAGCCTCGTCTTTTAAAGACGAATAAAAACGCGCATTATCATTATTTGAATCCTCTACCTTTTAAGTAGAGGTAGTACTTGTTACTTATTACTTACTACTTATTACTTGTGAATACCCTTTATCCCTTCATGCTTAAATTGTGTATTTAACTTATTTTTTTGTATCCTTTTGAGATGCTGGATTTGCAGGCTTGGGAGTAACCGTTACCCAGTCAAGAGAGCGAATCGGCGGAAAAAGTTCTATTGTCGCCACTGATGCCGGAAGTCTCTTTAAATCTAATGATTTGATTTTTCCTATCGGTACACCTGAAGGAAACTTGGAACTGTAAGTTGATGTCGAAACCACGTCTCCAACTTTCACATTTGGTACTTTCTCGTAAAATTCCAGCACTGCATCAGCAGAGCCATCTCCTTGTAAAATACCTTTAGCTCCAGTGCGGCTGATATTCACACCTACTTGTGAATTCATATCGCTGATTAACAACACGCGGCTTGTATTGGGAGTTACACTATCTATCAGCCCAACTAAACCACCTTCAGCCTTAACTACATAGCCTTTCTCTATTCCCTCAAGGCTACCGCGATTCAAAGTCACCTGTTGCCACCAATTATCTGCACCACGCCCAACTACGCGAGCCGGAATCGGAGGTGCATTTTTTGGTTCTTTTTCTACATACTTTAATAAAGCCTTTATATTCTTATTCTGGTTTTCTAATTCAACTATCCGAGCCTGCAATTCCTGTACTTTAGCATCCTTCAGATACTGTTCTCGATCCGGTTGGCTTTGGAATACCTCAAACGGACGAGAAATACCATCGTAAAATTCTACTAAAACTTCACCATGAGTTTGTCGAATTGCCAAAGCACCACCAACTACCACAGCCAATAACCCCAACTGTAACCCTAAACGCTCCCACCAACGACGTGCAGTAAACATATAAACCTTTGTATAACAGATAGTTTTCTTAATATTCTTAATATTTTTTAATAGAAAGATATTGGATTCTATTAAGAAGCCAATATCTTACACAGCGATCGCCTTCCTTACATACTTCGAGAACGTGCGCTGAATACTCGTTCCAACTGCTTGAAATTTTCTAACACGCGCCCAGTACCCAAAACCACACAGCTTAAAGGATCGGCAGCAACGTGCGTTACAATGCCCGTTTCATGACTGATTAAAGTATCTATACCCTTGAGCAAAGCACCACCACCAGCAAGCATAATGCCCCGATCGATAATATCTGCCGCCAATTCAGGAGGTGTGCGCTCTAAAGTCCGCTTCACTGCTTCAATAATAACTGAAAGCGGTTCGGCCATACTTTCACGAATTTCTGGTCCTTTAATTGTTACAGTTCTTGGCAAACCAGAAAGCAGATGCAAACCTCGAACTTCCATGAATGCTTCTTCGTCATCATGAGTAGGATAAGCAGAACCGATACGAATCTTAATATCTTCTGCTGTCCGTTCCCCAATTACCAGGTTATGAACTTTTTTCATATACCCGACAATTGATTCAGTTAATTCATCTCCAGCAATCCGTACTGATTCGCTCAGTACAGTACCTTGAAGACTCAATACTGCAACTTCAGTGGTACCACCACCGATATCAATAATCATGTTACCAGTAGGCTCGGCTACCGGCAGTCCTGCCCCAATGGCTGCTGCTACAGGTTCATCAATTAAATAAACCTCTCTAGCCCCTGCTTGAGAAGCAGCATCCATCACAGCCCTTCTCTCAACCCCAGTCACGCCGCTGGGAATACCAATTACAATCCTGGGTAAAACTAAAGATTTACCTTCGTTTACGCGCTGAATAAAATTCTTCAGCATAAGCTCAGCAGTATCAAAGTCAGCAATTACACCATCGCGCAAAGGACGCAAGGCAATCACATTTCCAGGAGTTCTACCGAGCATTTTCTTCGCATCTTCTCCAACAGCCAGCGCTACCTTTTCGTTTTGATCGATGGCAACAACAGATGGCTCTTGAAGTACAATGCCTTTACCAGAAACATAAACGAGAGTGTTGGCAGTACCCAGATCGATACCCATATCCCGCGACAAGGAAAACTTACTGAAAAGTTTCACGCGCTATTACGCCCCCTATTCTCGTTACTTTTTACAACGTCCGTGCAGACCGAATCGTGCTGGATTCTATTATTTTTTTTGACCTGAGTCTAGTAAAGCAGATTAACTTTTGATATATCTTTTCCGAATCTTCACCATGTCGTGGCCCGTTTGAATTTTATATTCTTTGTCTCAGTAAACTTATCAGTATGCTTTTGCAATTTAAGCATAGTCATTTTTATCATCAATCAGCTAATTTTCGTTGTTAATTATTTAACACTACGTCAAATGTGTTGTAATCCGCTATTATATTAATCAGAATCTCAAAGTACACTAGTACTAAAAGAACAGAAATATGAGTATTAATGTAGTTCACCTTGTCGGTCGTGTAGGTATCGACCCCGACATGAAGTATTTTGATTCGGGTAATGTTAAGTGTCGATTAACACTAGCAGTTGACCGCCGTAGAAAAGACAGCGGCCCAGACTGGTTTACCTTGGAGCTATGGGGAAAAACGGCAGAAATTGCCAATAGTTACGTGCGTAAAGGCAAACAAATTGCCGTCAGAGGTTCCTTAAAGCTCGATAGCTGGAACGATCGCTCTACAGGAGTACTTCGTTCTTTGCCTGTTATTAACGTAGACGACTTACAGTTATTAGGTTCCAGGAGAGATTCTGAAGCTGAAATGATGAATAACGATCCAGGGCAATTTTAATTAGTGGTTAATTGTTAGTTGTTAGATGTTAGTGGTCTGTCCCGTTAGTTTTGATGGGTAATCATAGGTTTGTAGTTGGCGATTTATCGCTCCGGAGGACTACAAGTCCTAACTACAAACACCGGATTAACCCTCGTAACTTTTGTGACGCAATATTAGTAATAATGTATTGTGTTAATTTTATGCATATCATTAGTTTTAACCACCAACAACCAACAACTAACCACTAACAACCAACAACTAATAACTAATTTGCAAAGTTACAGATGCTCCCACTTCTTGTTCTCCACCAACTACAGGAGTAGGTGCAGCTTCTGCCATTGGTGCTGCGGGAACCGATCTACGATACAGTACAGGTTCTGGCACAGAAGCATTATTTACTTTAATTTGAATGATTTCTTTTGGATTTAAACCCAAGCTAGAAAAAACTGCCTTGGCTTGTGTTTGAGCATCTTGAGTCGCTTCTTTAAGTGCTTGTTGTCGTGCTTGATTTATTTCTGCTTCGGTAGCTACAAAGCTGACGCTGTTAATTCGTGTTGCACCTACTTTTATTGCTTCATCCAATAATTTACCTGCTCTTTCTGTATTAACGCGAAAACTGACGGTATTTGTAGCTTCGTAACCCTCAATTTTTCGTACATTGTCTTTATAACTGTAAGTTGGATTAAGTCGAATGCCAGTGGTTTCTAATTTCTCTACATTCCGCGACTTAAGAAATGTTACTACAGCATTAGATTTACGAGCTGCTTCTTGCTGTACGGTATTTGGTGCTTTACCTTGAACCTGTACTCCCAAACTCACTTTAGACAAACTTGTAGGAATTGTTTCTGTTCCTCTTCCGGTAACTGTTAATGTTCGTAACATTATTTTCTCTTCTGCCCAACCAGGTTGAACGGAAGCAAAACTCATTAACAACGCTATAGGTAGAGCTTTCCATAATTTTTGATAATTGTGACTGTAATTCTCACATTTATCGCCGAATAATTTTGTTTTCCCCATAGTATTTTCACCTCTAATTAAATTATTATCTTGTGATATTCCTAGAGTATTTACTTAATTTTAATGTTCCTGTTTTGTCAATCGGCTTGAAAAAATAAAAATGTAGCTCGTACAGAAAAGATTTATTATTTGATTAATTACAAATTGCTAAGTGTAAAAAGGGAGTAGGAAATGGGGAGTAGGGAGTAGGGAAGCGCGTAAACCGTACCTCAGCCACATCCTTTGGAGGATTGCCTAGTTCTATCTCCTATCTCCTATGTCCTAATGTCCCTCCGGGACACGCTGCGCTAACGGACACGCTGCGCTAACGAGCGACGCAAGCAACAGCTTGCTGAGAGTAAGGGTAACGCTTAACGCCACCCTTTATTTATAAATCACATACGTAGTAGTCTGTCCCGTTTGTTTTGATGGGGTGTAGAGACGTTATATATAACGTCTCCCTACGTTACGAAGAAAGCGAACCCATCAAGATTTATGGGACAAACCAGTAGGTTTTTCCCCATCCTCTATTCCCCATTCCCTATTCCCTATTCCCTATTCCCTATTCCCCATTCCCCATTCCCTCTTTAAAAAAATTACTCTATTAATCAAAACGGATTGTTATATGAACTGGTTGTTAAAAACCGAACCAAATGAATATTCTTATGCCGACTTAGAAAAAGAAAAGACTGCGGTATGGGATGGAGTCAAAAATGCTCTTGCTCTAAAAAATATGCGTACAATGCGAACGGGAGAAGAAGTATTTATTTATCACACTGGTAAAGAGCGCAGAATTGTAGGAGTTGCACAAGTTGCCAGTATTGCATATCCAGATCCTAAGTTAACTGATGATAAGAGATTAGTTATAGACATACGAGCAGTGCGGAAATTACCAGAGCCTGTTACTTTAGCGCAAATTAAGCAAGACGAAAATATGAGAGGTTTTGAATTAATACGCTTACCAAGACTATCAATAGTTCCAGTTTTACCTCATCATTGGCAACACTTGCTTGAAATGGCTGGTAATTAAAGCTGCAAAATCCTATAGAGGGCATCGCCAAGTTGAAGCATATTGAATCTATATTGAATCAAACCCTACTGAGCAAACGCTTGCTCTTTTAATTATGACAATTTTCCTGATTTTAGTTGCAATCGTAGGTAAAGTTATCACAGGTTTTAACATTTTCAATCAATCTCAAATCGCATTCTTTAAGTGAGATTGCTGCTGCGGGAACTAAGGTTCGGATACTAAAGTATTACGGTAAAATTCCTCGCTCTTGCGGCTACAAGTATTGGTGAAACTGTTTTAACTTCCTGCATAATCGTTGATTTAACTAACGATTTTTGGCCTTACCAAAACTCTGTAAGAACACAAGCGTTTATCGCCAAACACTTATATGGTTAATTATTTTTTTGTTCGGAGCATCATAAATCGCTACGAACACAAATAGTTTGATCCAAATTTGTTAGATAAATAACAAAAAAATCTCCAATTTAGCTGCAATGCTAATAACTGAAAAACTATTAAACTTTTAATTGTGACAGATATAAGTAAAATCTCCGAATTCGTTGTTCAACCAAACATTTTCACTTCAGTAAACGAGGCATAAAACTATTGAACTTGGATAAATTCTTATACCAAGGGAAACTTCTTTATTAAAATCTCCGTCCCCTAAGCAGCAGGAGTTTTTTAGAATTTGTAAGATCGGTGGCTTGAATATTTGTTTAATTTCTGCATCTCACCATATTATTTTCAAGCCGAGCGTTTTAAAGGGCGTGCATAAATTACCGCTTCAACAAGTCTCATTTCACAAAAATTATTTGCACGAAGCTAGTGTTTTAACTGGAATTAGCTGTAATAGTTAATTCTGGTAATCTCTTGGTGAGTGTAATTATTATGCTTTATATGATACGTAGATTTCTATCGCCACATCGACATACAAGAATCATTTCTCATGCTAGAATTTCTTGCCAACAGCTAATTGCGTCTTTTTTGAGAAGCATTTTCTATTGTGAGCGTATATTAGTAAAAAATTGTCTTTCCTGGCAAGCACCACTGGTAACACACTTATCTTTAATCAAAGTTCTCGGCTAGATGAATATAGCAAGAACTGAAACTTTTTAGCGATTATAACCGCTCTCGTAAATGCGACTTAGGAGAAAGCACCTTGAAACTACACTGGTTAATACCTGGGACTTTTTTAACTGTCTCCCTGTTATCGTCGCCTGCGGATGCAGCAAAACTAAAATCTTGGGATTTTGACGCTAGTCAAAACAGCCTAGAATTTAATACTGATGCTGCCGTACAACCAAAGGCACAACTAATTTTTAGTCCGACTCGCGTGGTAATCGATTTACCCGGAGTTCAATTCAATCGTCCGCAGCTTAAAAAACCTGTAGGTGGTGCTATTCGTAGTGTCCGTATCGGTCAATTTGACCCCAAAACTACACGTATGGTGGTTGAATTAAGCCCTGGCTATACATTAGATCCGAATCAAATCAAATTTGAAGGAATAAGTCCAAGTCGTTGGAAAGTAAAATTACCGCAACCGCAACTCGAACAAGCACAAGTCGAGGAAAAATCTATCTACAGCGTAGTGCGAACCAGCAATACCGCACCTACTAATACATCTAACACCGTGGTGCGAGCCAGCAATACTGCACCGACTAATACATCTAACACCGTGGTGCGAGCCAGCAATACCACACCTGCTAATACATCTAACAGCAATCAAACGGTAATCAAAACTGCTCAAGGAAAGGCTCAAATCGAAAGAGTGCTTCCGACAGGTGATGGTTTTTTTGTACGTACAAGTGGCGGTAAACCATCTGGAGTAAAAGTTAACCGCAGCGGCAGAGAATTTATCAATGTAGATATTTCTGGAGCTACATTATCTTCCAATTTACCGCGAAACGAATTTCCCATGAATCGTTTTGGTGTCAGAGGAGTAGAATTTAAGCAATTAAGCTCAACAACTGCTCGTATTATTTTGCGGGTAAACCCAAACAGCCCTAATTGGCGAGCTTCAATTAGCAGTTTTGGTGGTGTAGTGTTGCTACCTAATGGTTCTGTTAGCAAATCCCCTGTAATTCGCAATCCTAGCCCACCAGCCAATAAACCGATATCTGCTCCGCCGCCAGTCGCTTCAATTAATACATCTAATACATCTGTAGCTGAAATTAAGTCCGTTGAACTGGATGACAACGGTAAGAAACTAGTTGTTAAAGCGAACAAATCTTTATCTGGAAGCACCGCTGGTTGGGATAAAGCTACTGCAATGTATCGAATTTTGATTCCTAATGCTCGTTTAGCACCTTCTGTTAAAGGCCCAGATTTTAAACCATCAAGTTCAGTGTTGCGGGTACGGATGCGGCAGCAAAATGCAAATACTGTTGCTATCTACATTTTGCCCGCATCTAGGGTCAATTTCGGAAGACTTGATGTTCGAGGAGATAAATTGTCTTTAGGATTGCAGCGCAGTACTAGTGCAGTCAGGCCGCCAGTTGTTTTACCTCCCATTCCTCAACCAAATCCAGCTCCAGGTTCAAAACCTGTTCCGGCTCCCAAGCCTAAACCAGCACCAAAACCAACTCCTGCTGGACGAGTAATAGTTATGATTGACCCCGGACATGGTGGTAAAGATCCAGGTGCAATTGGAATCAGTGGGCTAAAAGAAAAAGATGTTATTTTGCCTATCAGTAAAAAGGTAGCTGAAATACTGCGAAAAAATGGAGTAAATGCAGTACTCACCCGTAATACTGATTATTTTGTCAGTCTCAAAGGTCGAGTAGTAATGTCTGAAAGACGCAATGCCGATCTATTTGTCAGCATCCATGCTAATTCTATGGGTTTAAGTCGTCCTGACATTAACGGTTTAGAAGTTTATTACTACAACAGTGGTAAAAGACTTGCCGATGCGGTGCGTAAAAGCATTACTCGAAAAGTGAAAATTAGGGATCGAGGAATACGAAGAGCTAGATTTTATGTACTTCGTAAAACTTCGATGCCAGCAATTTTGGTAGAAACTGGTTATGTAACTGGCAGAGAAGATGCCCCTAGATTAAAACAAAATTGGTACCGGAATCAAATGGCAGAAGGGATTGCTGATGGTATTCTCCGGTATCTTAAACGTAGGTAAAAATATATAAATGAATTGTAATTAATGAGTAAAGTTGGGTAATTTTACTCATCGTAAATTGTCATCCTAAATCAAAAAGAGCGGTTATTATGGGGGAATTATTGTTCGGAAGCGAGCAACGATTCTCTCATTTTTTTGATGAAAACTATTTTTCGTAGTTAAGCCAGTATTGTTTGTATATTTTATGGTTAGTTATATAACTCTTATCTCAGACTGAAAACTGCTTTTAGGGGTTTTTCCTAAAACTGATAGGGAGCATCCCTGCGGGTGTAAATTTATTTTTTTGTAGTGCGTTAACGCAGTGTTTCCGTAAGGAAATGCATCTTGCTCGCTATGTATATCAAGCGAGCAAGATGCTCGCACTACCAAATTGTATTTTTGCAAAATCGGGATGCTCCCCAACCTACAACTAAGTGTATTATTTGCATGAGAGTATCTAAGTAATTTTCCTCCTTTTATTCTCAACATCAAGAAATTGCAAATTGTCCGCTTTTAGGATGACATTTCTTCGTAAGTGAAAATACTATATAAATATGGTTGAGCAAGACAAACAAATAGAGATTCAACCGCTGCTAAGTAAAAACCGCATTTGAAAGGAGATGAATTAAATAAAAAAATAAACATTTTAGATTAATATTTAATATTTTAAGTTTTGATTTCCTTCTCTTTATTAACTTCGAGTAGATGGGTAACTAATTGCAGCAATTAGATACTTCTATCTACTCTTTTTTTTTTGCTTAATTCATTATTAAATAGTATTTGTAGATTGGGTTAAAAAAGCGTATAACCCAGCCTACAAAATTGAATTTTCACTTGTCATATTAAATCAAGGTGCGTTGCGCGCAGCAAGTAACACACTTTACAATCAGGACTTACGCAACCGCAACCAAAAAGTAGGCATTCCCAACTCTGAGATCCCCCCAACCCCCCTTTTTAAGGGGGGCTTTGCGTAAGTCCTGACAATTTAACTTCTGAAACCTGTCTCGGCAGGTTTTGCCTGTGTAGAAGCGTTAGCGTTCACCGATAGATGCACATCAGCGTATCCGTACCGAAGATGTCCTCAAAAGACTTAGAACATATTGAATCGCCAGATTTTAAATCTACAAAACCCCTAAATGTTGGGTTATGACGCATATCAAATATGAAAGTTCATCTCAATATTATTCGTGCGTCTAACCCAACCTACAACTACTAATGGTGTAAAACCAGGGATCGATCGTGCTTGTAACTTAATTTAATTTTTATTTATTCACAGATTAATTTGTATTATTGTTTTAATAGTGGCTTTATTATGCAGTTTAATTGTTATAATCATCAAAACTCAAACGTCAGATAATGCTAAGGTTAGAAGTTTTCTCTTTCCTCAGACATAAATAGCAGTTCTTATATATATACTTGTATATATTAGTGTAGATGATCATTTGAAATATTTGCTCTAAAATGATTTTGTTCCTGAATTAATCTAAAAAATCATTTATTTATCCTTCGTGCCAACTAGTATTTAGAGGTAACAATAAAATGCCGAAAATATCTGTTATAATTCCCGCTTATAACGCCATGAATTATCTTCCAGATACTCTAGATAATCTTTTGAAGCAGACATATAGTGATTTTGAAATAATTATTGTTAATGATGGTAGTTCCGATAGCATTAAACAATGGTTTTCTCAATTTAAAGATCCGCGATTGAAGCTAATTAATCAAGAGAATCAAGGCGCAGGAATAGCAAGAAATACAGGGATAACTAATGCTGAAGGTGAATATTTAGCATTTTTAGATGCGGATGATATTTGGGAATCAACAAAGCTGGAAAAACAAGCAAGTATTTTAGAAGAAAATCCACAAGTTGGGCTAGTATATTCTTGGGTTGAATATATTAGCGAAACAGGTCAATCTACAGGTAGAATTGTTAAGCATCAAGCTGAAGGTAATGTTTGGGAAAAGCTTATCCTACGTAATCTTGTTGAATGCGGTAGTGTAGCAATGGTTCGTCGCAGTTGTTTTGATGATGTAGGCATATTTGATAAAAATTTAAGTTCATTTGTTGAAGATTGGGATATGTGGTTGCGTATTGCTGAGCGTTTTCCTTTTAAAGTTATCGAGGAAGTTTTAGTCTATTATCGACAACACCCAAATGGTGGTTCTAAAAATTGGCAAGCAATGGAAGAAAATTACAAAGTTGTAATTGAAAAATCTTTCTCTTCTGCTCCAAAAGAATTAGAATATTTGAAAAATAAATCTTATAGTTCAGCTTATCTTTGTCTAGCTTGGAAGCCTTTACAAAGTCGCATTCAAGACTATGAAAAAGCTATTTATTTTCGTAATTTAGCAATCAAACACTATCCCCAAATACGTTTTACTAAAGAATTTTTTCGATTATGTTTAGCAATAGAGATTCAGCGTTGGCTAGGAAATGAAGGTTATCAGAAATTTCTGAAATTCTTTTTTCTACTACGGAGATGTACGACAGCAATTATTAAATAAGTACCCGTGCAAAATTAATTTAATATTTTGTTTAGGCAGGGAATAGGGAACAGGGAACAGGGAACAGTTATGTAACTAAGTAGTAAATATATCAATAACTGTGCTTAATTATTTAATATCATCTCTTTAGGTTGATTCGTAGTTGAGACTTTAGTCCTATCAGAATTAATAAAATAGACTATTTGTAGTCGATTGCATAAATTATGATGGGTACTTCCATGTTCGTAGTTAGGACTTTTAGTCCTTCGGAGCGATAAATCGCCAACTACAAACCTATCAAGATTTATAGGACAGACTACTAGTATGAGTATGCTAAAAATACAATTGAAATCTACAGATTCGATTGGTAAGGTTAATATAACTTTTAACCTTTGACCGGGAGCATCCCAATTTTGCAAAAATAAGATTTGTAGTGCGTTAACGCACTACGAAAAAATAAATTTACACATTTGGGATGCTCCCCTTTAACCTTTAACCTCAAGACCTTAATATCTGATAATATCCCCACAAATTTTTCCTTTCTTTTGTCGATATCAAAGGCAGTATTAATAACAATACAGAAAAGTAACGTAACGGACTTTGAATTGTACCCAAAAACAACACAGTTACCGCAAGACTAAACCACATCA